>CAZUFI010000119.1:0-5071 GCA_964618745.1 uncultured Thermodesulfobacteriota bacterium
TCGCTAAGCTCCGGGATTACCTCCCAGACGACCTCTTCTATCATCTTTGTAGCTACCTCTCGCACTATCTCCTCTACACGCTCTTTGGAGATAGGCAGGGCGGAGATAGGCAGACCAGAGACAGGTAGAGTACTGGTCTGCTCCCGCTCTAAGGCATTAGCAGGGCTGTTCTGACTGGGGCTGTTTTCTGCTTGCACCGATGCATGCTTAGGCTCTGCGCCCTCATCAGGCTCTGTTGCCGCATCAAAGGGCCTCTCAAGCGGGTGAGGTTTTTTAGAGCTTTGTCCATCTACAGAGTTAAGAGCTGTGAGCCCTCCTAAAGTGCCAAGATCCGAGGGGTCTCCGAGCTCTGCGACAAGCCCTGAGTCGCTCTCAATTGGCTCGGCGGCAGCTCCGTAGCCGTAGATATCCTCGCCACCAAGAAAGCCGTCTTCATCGCCATCCGGCTCTGCTTCTTCTGCTTTTTCTTCAGGGGCGGCTGTGGTCTTTAATAGGTCTTCTTTAGGTGGCGCGGGGTTGAGCCCCATAAATTCTTCAGTCGAGACCTCTCTGCTGTCTTTAGTCGGCTCTGGCGAGACCAAAGTAGAAGTCTCAGTGATTGTTGTTGCGGCCTCTTTTGCCTCTACGGTCTCTTCTGTCTCTGTGGCCTTTTCAGGCTCTAATGCCTTTTCAGGCTCTAATGCCTTTTCAGTGTCATCATCTGACCCATCGGCTAAGTCGGTGAAGTTTGCGGCAAAGGGGTCTTCAAAGTCCGTAAGGTCATCGTCATCTGCGGCGGACTCTTCATCAGTGTCTTTTAGTTCGGGCTCTTTGTCTACGAAGTCCTCAGAGCTCCACTTTTCTTCTGCACCAGCCGGTTGCTCTGGCGCGGTAGTAACCTCGGTCTTGTCGGTTTCTAAAGTCTCTTTACTTGCATCGCCGAAGGCGGCCTTTTCAGGCTTTAATGCCTCTTCAGGCTCTGTAGCCTCTTCATGCCCTGCGGCCTCTTCAGGCTTTGTGCCCTCTTTCTCTGCGGCCTCTTTTGCCATGGCTATTCTAAGTCTTTGCGTAAGCGTCATGGGCTCGTCTTCGCCAGGAAGGATAGTCGCGGTAGTTTCCTTCTGCCCCTCGGCTTGAGCGGATAAAGACGTATCTTCTTGTGTGCTCGCCGTGACCTCTTTTGCCTTTGCTTCCTTTGCCATTGCCTTTCTTATAGTCTCGGTCAGGGTCTCTGGCTCGGTATTTGTAGCGGTCTTTTTCGCTACGGCAGGTGTGGCTATGGCAGGTCTGTCCTCTACAGGAGTATCTTCTACAGGAGTATCCGCAAAAGCGGCAGGTGTACTCGGGGCCTTGGGCTCGGCAGCGATTGGCGCAGCTGATTCAGCCTCTTGGTCATCTATAGACTTTGTTGCAGGCTCTGGTCTAGGCTCAGGGCTTGATGCCGCAACTTCTGGTGTTTCAGAGGTCTCGCCATACAGCAGTTCTTTTATCTTTGCCTTGAGCTCGTCGCTCTCAAAGGGTTTTATTATATGCGCATCTGCTCCGGCATCTGCGGCCTTGTCTTCGTCGATACCTTCAAAGGCCCCTGCCAGCAGCAGCACAGGAACGTCCCGTAGTTCGTCTTCGTTTTTGACGTAGCGACAGACCTCGTATCCGTTCTTGCCGGGCATTACTACATCGGCTACGATGAGGTCGGGCTTGGCCATCTTTATCGAGTCTATAGCCGCAGTTCCGTCACCAACGGTCGTGACCTCATAGTCTTCGCCCGCCAGGGTCAGGAATATGACCTTCTGAATCGTAATGCTATCGTCTGCTACCAGTATCTTTTTTGTCATATAAAACGCTACCTTTTTATGCTGAAATAGTTACCATAAATTATCCTTAATTATTTAATAAGTCAAGGATTTTTTGGTCTTCGGAGGCCTGCACAAGGCCAAGATTTACGTTGACTGCCATAAAAGTTATCTGCTAAACTGACCTATTATGGATGGATCAATATTTTCCCCACAGCTACTGCTTACTATACCGCCTATTCTTCTGGCCTTAACGGTGCATGAGTGCGCCCATGCGTGGGTCGCCGATAAGCTCGGAGACCCGACGGCAAGGATGCTTGGGCGAGTTACGCTTAATCCGATAAAGCATCTGGATCCGATTGGGACGATAATGCTTTTTCTATCCGGGATGTTCGGGTGGGCCAAGCCCGTGCCGGTTAACCCGATGAATTTTGCCGATCCCTCGCGCGGTATGATGCTAACCAGTATAGCAGGTCCTGCCTCAAATCTCTTCCTTGCGGCATTAAGTGCCCTGTTATTAAAGCTTTTTACCGATACCGGGCTTGGTTATGTCGTAATTGAGTATCCGATCTTCGGGGCGTTTATATTTATGTTGTATAAAAGCGTTATTATAAATATCTCGCTTGCGGCCTTTAATCTCTTTCCAATACCGCCGCTTGACGGCAGTAAAGCACTTATGCATTTCCTGCCACACCGCCAGGCCATGAGCCTTATGAGTCTGGAGCGTTACGGCTTTGTGATCCTGATGTTGTTGGTCGTCACCGGCGTGGTCGGCAGAGTGCTTGGCCCGATTGTAAGGTTTTCGGTAAATATTTTAGTATAAAAGGAGTTCTGTCAAGATGTCAGCACCTAAGGAAAATAAGCCGTCTAAGACGACGGGTCGTCGCCGTATTGTAAGTGGAATGAGACCGACGGGAAGGCTTCATATGGGCCATTACCACGGAGTTCTGGAGAATTGGTTAAGGCTTCAGGAAGATAATGAAACTTACTTTTTTGTAGCAGATTGGCATGCCTTAACGACCAATTACGCCGATACAAAAGGGCTTCAGGATAATATAGTCGAGATGGTCATTGATTGGCTAAGTGTTGGAATAGACCCGGTAAAATCAGTTATATTCCAGCAATCAGGGATAAAAGAGCATGCAGAGCTCTTTGTGCTCTTATCTATGATAACCCCACTTGGCTGGCTTGAGCGTAACCCGACCTATAAAGAACAGATGATCGAGCTCAAAGACAAAGATATCCATACGCACGGCTTTCTCGGTTATCCCGTATTACAGACGGCAGATATTATAATCTACGAGGCAGGTGCCGTCCCGGTAGGTGTTGATCAGGCCCCGCATATAGAGCTTTCGCGTGAAATAGTACGTCGTTTTAATTTTCTTTACGGCGATACCTTCCCGGAGCCTGAGACCCTGATGACGGCCTCTCCAAAGATGCTCGGCACCGACGGGCGTAAGATGAGCAAGAGTTATGATAACTCGGTATATCTCACCGATGCGCCTGAGGTAGTTGATAAAAAGATACGTACGATGGTGACCGATACGGCCAGGCAGCGTAAGACCGATCCGGGTAACCCGGATATATGTCCTGTCTTTATAACGATGCATACGCTTTACTCGGATGACGATACAAAAGCATGGGTTCGTGAGGGCTGTACAAAGGCTACTATTGGCTGCATTGAGTGTAAAAAACGTGTTATTCCAAAGGTACTTGAACGGCTAGAGCCTTTTGGTAAGCGTCGCGCGGAGCTGGAAAAAGACAAAGGTGCGGTCTTGCAGATGCTCAAAGAAAATACCGATAAGGCACGTGTTGTTGCGCAGGCGACGATGGAGCGGGTAAGGCGTGCTATGGGGCTTGCCTAGATGAACTCGTCGTATAATGTAAAGCTTGATATCTTTGAAGGGCCGATGGACCTTCTGCTGCATCTAATCAAGCGTGAGAAGGTAGATATCTATGATATCCCGATCGCGCTTATTACGGATCAGTACGTAGAGTATCTGGATATGCTTAAGGGGATGAATCTGGATATGGCCGGTGAGTTTGTGCTGATGGCGGCTACCCTTATCCATATCAAGAGCAAGATGCTTTTACCCGTACCAGAGACTGGTGAGGAAGAAGACGAGGGTGATGATCCCCGTGGGGAGCTTATAAGGAAGCTCCTTGAGTATCGTCGCTATAAAGACGCGGCGATTCAGCTCTCTGGGCGGTATATGCTTGGTAAAGATGTCTTTACCCGTGGCATACCGACCGACCTTAAGGGTTTGATCGATGAAGAAGAGCGTGAAAACGCCGAGCTTAAGGCCTTCTCGGATCTGTCTCTCTTTGATCTTATGGAGGCCTTCCGTGATCTCGTCAAAAAGATACCCAAGGTATATGAGATTGATCTTAGCGAGGAGCGGTTTAAGGTCGCCGATAAGGTAAACTCTATTTTAGAGAGGTTATCGGGTAAAGAGTCTATGAGGTTTGAGCAGCTCTTTGACCTTAATAGCTCTCGCGGCGAGGTGATAGTTACCTTTCTGGCCTTGCTTGAGCTTGCCAAGATGCTGATGGTCAAGATCAATCAGGGCGAAGATGGCGTTATACGGGTCTATATACCGAAGGAAAAGGCAGGTATGAGCGGTGATCTTTTAGGGGTTGCGGCTGGTACTGATAATAATATTGAGGAGTACGACTGATATGAATAAGAATGCATTAAAGCCTGTAATCGAGGCATTGATCTTTAGCGCGGATAGTCCTATGAGCTTTGATCGTATAGCAGGTGTTGTGGAGAGCGAGGATCGTGGCGAGCTGCAGGCAGCCTTAAAGGAGCTTATAGATGAATATGGCGATAGCGGGCGTGGGATCTATATAGAAGAGGTCGCCGGGGGTTATCAGCTACGCACACGCGCCGAGCATGCGCCGTGGATAAGGAGGCTCTTTAAGATAGGTGTCCAACGTGTTAGTCGCGCGGCCCTTGAGACGCTCTCTATCGTGGCTTATCGCCAGCCCCTGACACGCGCCGAGCTGGAAGAGATACGCGGCGTTGATAGTGCCGGTGTTCTAAGGACGCTTTTGGAGAAGAGGCTTGTAAAGATTGTAGGGCGCCAAGACGCTCCGGGCCGTCCTGTTGTTTATGGGACGACCAAGGAGTTCTTGGAGACCTTTAGCCTTAAAGATCTTTCATCGCTGCCAACGCTTAAAGAGATTGAGTCGTTGGAAGAAGAGATTATCGGCAGTGAGTTTGTTCAGGGTGAGCTTGGCGAGTACGCCGCCTCTGGTATTGTGGAGATAGATGCCTCAGAGGCCGAGGCTGCCCT
>CAZUFI010000120.1:0-5067 GCA_964618745.1 uncultured Thermodesulfobacteriota bacterium
AGGTTATCTATATATCATGCGCCCCTCCAACCCTTGCACGCGATATAAAGCTTCTGATTAATGAGGGCTACATACCGACCAGGGCCACTGTGCTGGATCTTTTCCCGCAGACATACCATATTGAGTCCATAGTAGAGCTTATTCTGCCTCAGACACAAGATGACGACAAATAGCTATTTATTAATTAAAAAGACAACTTACCGCTGTAGCGGGAGGATTTTATGGAATTACCGATACTTACAAAGCTAAGAGATGAACTAAAAGAAGTAGAACGTGAGCTGCGCGTCGATGTACCAAGGGAGCTGCGTACGGCAGCGGCCCACGGCGACCTGCGTGAGAACTCCGAGTATGAGGCAGCCAAGCACAGGCAATCCTTTTTGCAGGCACGCGCAGGACAGCTTAGTAAGAGGATAAATTCTTTGACTTCTCTAAACCTCGATGATATCCCGAAAAATGTCATCGGCTTTGGCTCTAAGATCTATCTGGAGGATATGAACAGCGGCGATGAGGTCATCTATGAGCTCGTAACCCCGGAAGAGGTAGATCCAAAGATCGGTAAGATTTCCGTAAGCTCGCCGATTGGACGCGCCCTGCTTAACAAAGAAGAAGGCGATGATATAACCATAAACCTACCGTCAGGGACAAAAGAATATGGCGTAACACGTCTGGAGACTATCCACGAACTCCTCCTAAAACAATAACTATAACGGTAACTACGCCTATAAGCCGTAATTTTTTTATGGCTTAAGGCATCCCTCCCTTTAGCTGGCTAAAAAATTTATCTATGCTATAGTATGATAAATTTATAGTGGAAAACCTCTCAGCAAACCAAGAGCAGAGAATATAAACGACCTTAAAACCATATCATCCAGAGTCCTGGGTCAGGCTCAAATATTGACCTAATGCGGTGATACCGCCAGATTAAAAAATAACGCAAAGGAGATAAAAGAATGACTAAGAAAAAGAGTTTTGTTAGCTTCCTCGCCATCTTCGCGCTGGCACTCCTGATAGGGTTTACGACATACCAGAGTTCAGAGGCGGCCAGCAAAAAGAGCGCCGGACAAAGTGCACCAAAAAAAGCCTCACCGCAATGGAGCTATAGCGGCAAAGGTGGCCCGTCACACTGGGGATCACTCAAGACAGAGTACACGGCCTGCGGTAAGGGCAAAAGGCAATCTCCTATAGATATCAGCAAGGTATCGGACGCAGAACTTGGCCAGCTTAAATTTAAATACAGAAAATCGCTGAGCCTTACTATACTCAACAACGGACATGTCATCCAGATTAACCAGAGAAAAGGCAGCCTCCTGCATCTGGACGGAACTGAATATGGTCTCCTGCAAATCCACTTTCACTCACCAAGCGAGCATACAATTGACAACAAATCCTATCCAATGGAAGCACACTTTGTACACAGGGACAAAGACGGCAACCTAGCCGTTGTGGGTCTGATGATCGGGGTCGGTAGCCATAACACGGCCCTCGATACTATCTGGCCGGTACTGCCAAAGATAAAGAGCAAAACAAAGCTCGATATAAAATATGAAATCGCAAAACTTCTGCCAGCCGATAAATCCTATTACAGGTACGCAGGCTCTCTTACCACACCGCCATGCACCGAGAGCGTAACATGGCTCGTCCTTAAAGACCCCATTGAGATTTCAAAGGATCAGCTAAAGAGTTACAGGAGTATTCTCCACAATACAAACCGACCGATACAAAAACGTAATAACCGCCTGATTCTAGACTAGATATAAGGTCATACTATTTAGGCTATTCACGCTTAAAAAAACTACACAACCTAAACCGCCGAAGCCAAAAGGGCTTCGGCGGTTTTTTTATAGCAACTTAACCCTAACACCTCCCCATGCCTAGCCGCCCTTGCGATTTGTGCTAATATATAATAAATAGTCTTTAAATCGTAACCCTGCTAGTTAAAGGAGCGACTACTAATGAGTAAAGGCTTTTTATTCGCCCTTATAACGGCACTTATATGGGGACTAGCCCCTGTCTTTGAAAAGATGGGTATGCGCGGGCGCATAGACCCGTACCTCGGCGTGGTGATAAGGACCATACCTATAGCCATAGTCGGGGTAACCGGGCTCTTATTTATGGGCAGGGTACGCGAGCTTGCAACGGCAGACCTGCGCAGCATGGCGATGGTTATCATCGGGGGACTACTAGCGGGCTTTGTCGGTCAGATTGCCTTTTACTCGGCCCTCAAACACAGCGAGGCATCTATTGTCGTGCCGCTTACCGCAACCTATCCGCTGGTTGCCCTAATCATCTCTGTAATTTTCCTCGGCGAGGCGATTACCATGCAAAAGATCGTCGGAATAGGCTTTATCGTCGGCGGAGTAGTGCTTCTCAGATAAAAAAACACCCCCCTATAGCCCGGCATCTCAGAACCGACAGATATAAGGCCTTCTTTAGATCCAAAAACATAAATTCCTATTATTTTAAAGGCTCTTATGGTATTACTATTTAATTAATATCAAGCCGTTCGGGTCAGATTATTATCCGCCCTGAACCAGAGGAGCAGCAAGAGCAATGGACTATAAAGACACCTTAAACCTTCCCCAGACCGAGTTTCAGATGAAGGCCAATCTGCCCCGGCGCGAGCCGGAGATGTTAAAGCAGTGGGAAGAGAGCGAGCTATATAAAAAGATAAAAGCTGCAGGGCAGGGCAGACCGACCTTTACGCTGCACGACGGCCCGCCGTATGCCAACGGCAATATTCACATAGGCCATGCCCTTAATAAAGTACTCAAAGATATCGTTATAAAGAGCCGCTTTATGTCGGGCTACGGCGTGGACTACGTACCGGGCTGGGATTGCCACGGTCTGCCAATAGAGTTGCAGGTTGAAAAAAACCTTGGCAAAAAGAAAGAAGGCCTCTCAAAGGTCGATATACGCAAAGAATGCCGCGATTACGCAGCAAAGTTCGTTGATATCCAGCGCGAAGACTTCAAACGTCTCGGAATCTTTGGCAGCTGGGACGAACCCTACCTTACGATGAATTACAGTTATCAGGCAGCCATCCTAAAAGAGCTCGCACGCGTAAGCCATGAGGGCCTTATCTATAAGGGCAAGAAACCCGTACACTGGTGCGCCTCCTGCCGCACGGCTCTGGCCGAGGCCGAAGTAGAACATGCCGACAAGACCTCACCGACCGTATTTGTAAAGTTCAGGGTCGCAGAGGCTGCTGGTAACGATGCGCTCGAAGATGCCTACTTTGTTATCTGGACGACTACTCCGTGGACGCTTCCAGCGAATATGGCGATAGCCGTACACCCTGATCTTGAATATAATCTGGTAAAGACCCCGGCAGGCAACCTTATACTTAATAAAGAACTGACCATTACTTGTATGGAAAGCTTCGGCTTTGCAGAAGGCAGCTTTGAGGTAACAGAGAATATATGGAAGGGCAGCGAGCTAAAAGGCATTGTCTGCGACCATCCATTTATAGACAGGGCCTCGACTGTATACAACGCCGATTTCGTAACGACCGAGGCCGGTACCGGCTGCGTTCATATTGCTCCGGGCCACGGCCAGGACGATTACGAACTGGGACTTGCTAACGGACTCGATGTCTATGCCCCCGTAGATAACGGCGGTAAGTTTACCGCCGAGTTCCCACAGTTCCAAGGCCAGTTTGTCTTTAAGGCCAACGCAGGGATCATAGAGCTTCTAAAAGAAAAAAACGCCCTTATAAGCGAAGCTACGCTCTCGCATTCATATCCGCATTGCTGGCGATGTAAAAGACCAGTTATATTCCGTGCGACCGCACAGTGGTTTATCTCGATGAAAGAACTTCGAGGTAAAGCACTCGAAGCAATCGGTGATGTCAAATGGATTCCCGCATGGGGCGAGCAACGCATCAGGGCTATGGTAGAGAGCCGCCCGGACTGGTGCTTATCACGCCAGCGCGCGTGGGGAGTACCCATCCCTGCGCTCTCTTGCAAGGCTTGCTCAACGAGTTTTCTCGATCAAGAACTAATGGAAAAACTCGCCAAAGACTTTGAAAAAGAAGGCGCGGATATATGGTTTGCCAAAGAGCTCGCTGATCTGCTGCCAGCAGGCACAAAGTGCCCGGAGTGCGGCGGGACTGACTTTGAAAAAGAAGACGACATCCTTGATGTCTGGTTTGACTCGGGCGTTAGCTTCTCTGCTGTTCTGGAGGCCAGAGCAAGCCTCTCGTCACCTGCAGACCTGTATCTGGAAGGCAGCGATCAGCACCGTGGCTGGTTTCAATCTGCGCTACTGACCTCGGTCGCGACGCGCAAAGCTCCGCCCTTTAAAGCCGTCCTAACGCACGGTTTTGTCGTAGACGGCAAGGGCAAAAAGATGAGCAAATCAACCGGCAACGTCGTTGCCCCTCAGAAGATCATAGACAGGTACGGCGTAGAGGTCCTGCGCCTCTGGGTCTCAAGCGAAGACTACCGCAACGACCTGCGCATCTCTGATGAGATAATAAAACGCCTCTCCGAGGCCTATAGAAGGATCCGCAATACCTTCAGGTTTATACTCGGCAATATCTCGGACTTTGATCCAGCTACGCATAGCGTGGATTATAAAGACCTGAGTGAACTCGACAGGCTAACGCTGCACCGCCTTACCAGGCTAACCGAACGGGTCAGAAAAGCCTACGACGACTATGAGTTCCATGCGATCTACCACTCGGTCCATAACTTCTGTAATCAAGAGCTAAGTTCTTTTTACCTCGATATCCTAAAGGATCGGCTCTATACATCGGGTAAGGACTCACCGCTTAGGCGTTCGGCTCAGACCGTTATCTATGAGGTCCTGGACTATCTCTTACGGCTTATGGCACCGATACTGGTCTTTACAACCGACGAGGCCTGGAAGCTCATGCCAGCAACAAAGCCAGCAATAAAGGTCGAGAGCGTTCACCTCTCTGAACTGCCAGAGCCAAACGCAGATTGGATAGACGATGAGCTGGAAGAAAGATTCAAGATACTACTGGAGATCAAGGGCGAGGCCTCCAAGGCCCTTGAGGCGGCACGCAGAGACAAGACAATCGGTCACCCTTTGGATGCAAAGGTC
>CAZUFI010000121.1:0-5050 GCA_964618745.1 uncultured Thermodesulfobacteriota bacterium
GCAGGTTATGACTTTAATATAAACTCACCCAAGCAGCTCTCAAAGCTGCTCTTTGAGGATCTGGGCTTAAAGCCTGTAAAAAAGACAAAGACCGGCTTTTCTACTGATGAGAGTGTGCTTGTTGCATTGTCCTCTCTTCATGAGATACCTAAGAAGATAATAGAGTACCGTAAGATCGCAAAGCTTAAGAGTACCTATGTGGATAGTCTTATTCAGTTGGTTAATAAGGAAAAAGGACGTGTATATACGACCTTCAATCAGACCGTGACGGCGACCGGCAGGTTGTCAAGCTCCAGGCCTAATCTTCAGAATATCCCTGTTAAGGGCGAGTATGCGGATTTAATAAGATCGGCCTTTGTTGCTAAAGATGGCACGGTGCTGGTCAGTGCGGATTACTCGCAGATAGAGCTTCGCCTTGTCGCCCATCTCTCCGGCGACCCTGTCTTTGTCGATTCTTTTATGAAGGACGAGGATATTCACGCAAGGACCGCCGGCGAGGTCTTTGGTATTATGCCGGGGCTCGTAACCGGCGAGATGCGCAGGCGCGCAAAGGCCATAAACTTCGGGATTATCTACGGCATGGGAGCGCACGGTCTGGCCCAGGCACTGGGGATATCCATAAAAGAGGCCGGCGATTATATTGGTGAATATTTTACCCACTATAAGGGGGTAAAGCAATTTATAGATACAACTATAGAGGAGGCCAGAGAGCTTGGTTATACAGAGACGATCTTTGGCAGGCGCAGGCAGATCCTTGAATTACAGGCGAGCAGTGAACAGGTAAGAAGGCTTGGCGAGCGCATGGCGACCAATACGCCGGTGCAGGGGGCTGCTGCCGATATGATCAAGCTCTCGATGATAAAGATCGATGAAAGGTTGCGAACCGAAGGTTTAAAGGCCGAGATGATCTTGCAGATCCATGATGAACTGATCTTTGAGGTTCCACACGATGAAGTTCAGATTATTGAGGCTTTAGTGAAAGAAGACATGGAGGGTGTAATTAGCCTGAAAGTCCCTGTGAAGGTCAATATTACGAGCTCTTGTAATTGGTGTAAGTCCTCGTGATTATGGAATAACTTGACTTTTTTAAGGTAAAATAGTATCATTCATTAGATTGTCAGAACTGTAACTTAGTGACGGTTTTTACGATTTTACAGGATTGTGAATTAAAGTTTTAATAATTATAACCGCTAAGTATACTATAGCGGTTATAATTTTAATTGATATGGGTTGGATAGTGCCTAATTAGGTGTAAAGTTAAAGCTTTGAACCGTCACGGACGGTTGTCAAACCACTAGAGATGGGATAAAATATCTCGTTCAGTGTAAACCGTCACAGAAGGAAGGTGTAAACCTCTTATGGCTAATTCGAATCAAAAAAAACCTTATACAACCGGGGAGGTTGCAGACCTTAGTCACGTAACAATCAATGCGGTCAAGAAGTGGATAAACTCCGGCAAGCTTCAGGCCTTTAGAACTCCAGGTGGTCATTTCAGAATCAGCCGAGATGACTTTAAGGATTTTGTATCTAGATACAGGTTGCAGATCAAAGATGAAATCTTCCCTGAAAAGAAGAAGATACTTATAGCCGATGATGTCCCCGAGGTGCTTGAGTTTCTAAGAGCGGCTCTGGAGAATAGAGAGGACCGCAGCTATGAGATAGATGTAGCAGTGGATGGTTACGAAGCCTTGATAAAGGTCGGTGACTTTAAGCCCGACTTACTGATACTTGATATAAGGATGCCGCGTATTGATGGTCTTGAGGTCTGCCGGCATCTGAGATCTGATACTTCTACTCATGGCATGAAGATATTGGCTATAACGGCTTATGCAAGGGAGGAAAAAGATAATATTATAAAGGCCGGAGCTGATTATTGCCTGCCAAAGCCTTTGGGCATGGTGCAGTTGCATGAGTGGGTAGATAAACTCCTGTGCTAGATACCCTGGTCTGCTAGCCATTTCTTGATTCTTAGTAGCAATCAACTCCCATATATCCTATTGGATTAGGAGTCGTAATGACTAAACAAGCTAAAAACTTCTCAACAACCTACAAGTTTGTTTTATTGGCTGTGTTTTTTACGGCACTCTTTGCCTGCGATATATGGCTGCTACATAAAAAAATGCAAGGAATGGAGCGTTTTGATGAGCTGCACCACCGCCTTAGTGTCCTGACCACAGATATCGTACGACTTGAGTACGTCCTTGATATTTCAGTTGTTACAAAAAACTACGAAGACAAAAGAGGTGGTGCTATAACCACTGATATAATGAATATAGACAAGTCCTTTAAGGATCTTGCAAGGGCTGACTATGTGCAGCTCTTTAGCGGAAATACCAGGGAGTTTATCGAGGTGCGTGACTCTATGATAGCTGATTGGAAGGCTATCTTTTTTGAGCTAAAGCGCCTGCGTGAGGTCAAAACAGATGAGGAACTTATGCTTATCCATAACGTTGTGGATATGAATACCTTTATCCTGAGTGAGAGCGCGAATAGGCTTACCGAGTTCGTGGAAGAGCGTAAGGTCATTGTCTTGAGTCATCGCACCAATATATTGTTTCTCGCACTGGCCGTGTCATTTTTGGCTACCCTGGTTGTTATGTTCTTCTTCTATCTAAGGATGATCTCTCCTTTTGAAAGGTTTTTCACTACATTGGTTGCTTTCTTGCAAGGCGATACCAGAGGTAGGATGGCCGAGGATTTTCCGGGAGATTTAGGGAGTATAGCGCAGGCCGTTAATATCTCTTTTGA
Source organism: uncultured Thermodesulfobacteriota bacterium (assembly GCA_964618745.1). Lineage (GTDB taxonomy): Bacteria > Desulfobacterota > GWC2-55-46 > GWC2-55-46 > DRQE01 > JAJRSM01. The sequence goes on from CAZUFI010000121.1 coordinate 2,749, forward strand.
AAAGAGGCGGGAGTCTTCTCTGGGTATGAGCCAGAAGCTTCATCAGCTTGAGGTTGAGATCTGCGCAAAGGTCGGTAAGCTCAACGCTCTTAATTCGGTTGCGATGATGTTGGCAAGTTCACTTTCACAGTATGAGGTCTTTATGGTGGCCGTCTCTGAGGTCCTGGGTGCGGTCGGGGCCGACGGCGGCATGGTCTATCTTAAAGAAGGTGGTATACTGAAGTTAAAGGTCTCAAAAGGTTTCTCTGAGACCTTTTTTTATAAAGGGGAGGATGTCCCGCTTAGTGAGAAGTTTGTTGGTGATGAGCTTGCTAAGGAGCCGGTAACCTTTAAGGATCTTAACCACTACCCGGAAGGCAACCTTAAACAAGTGCTACTGGCTGAGGGGGTAGAGTCTGTAATCTCAACCCCCATCTTAAATGAAAATAAGGTTGTTGGCTTCTTTGATGTCGCCTTTAGGCAAGAGGAGCCAGATATGGGTAGGCATCTTGCTTTTCTCAAGGCTATCTCCTCTAATATGGGGGTTGCGGTTGGATACTCCGCACTATTTTGCAAAGAGCACAAGACCAGTACTTTCTTGGAACGTGTTATTCAGCAGGTACCTTTTGGTCTGGCGGTCTTCAGTGGAGACGGGTTCTGTGAGATGGCGAATTCAGCCTTTAAAAATATGATAGGTGGCGATAATAGTACAGATTTCGTTGGTAATTATAATATCTTTAAGGATGACGAGTTTGTCAGGCAGGGAATCTCTACTTTTGTAAAGAACTCGTATAACGGGCGTATTATGACCTTTGGGGCAGAGTACAAGAGTAGCTATCTTGGTGTCGATAAGGTAGAAACTTTTAAGGTGGTTAGTTTTCCGCTTTATGATGCCGAGGGCAATATTAGTCAGGTGGCTTTGAGCTTTGACCTGGCCAAAACACCTTAAGAAGTACTTAAAAGTAGAAGGGGAGTTCTATATCGATGAAGATATCTGAAATGAAGATATCTAATAAGATTGCCGTTATCTTTATGCTCTTGATCTTTATTATGGGCCTTGGTGGTTTCTGGGGGCTGTATAATGTCTTAAAGATAGCCGGTGGTACTGAAGAGATCTATCAGAAGTCCTTTAAGCATGTATCTACCCTCTCTGATATGGAGAAGGAATTTATCTCGCTCAGGCAAGAGGTCTTCCTCCATATTATTGTCACAGATGACGGCTCCAAGAGTTTTCTGGATTCTTCTGTTAGGGAACGTGTGCAGAAGGTAAATAAGCTAATGAAGGTCTATGAAACCTTTGAGAAGGAGTACGCCTCGCATGTCTCTATAAATGGCAAGGTTGCTACGCTTCAGAGTGAGCTTTCCAGTTATTGGGATGTGCAGGCAAGGGTGCTTGAGTTGTCTTCTTACGGTAGGGCCGAGGAGGCACTGAGCCTTGTCAGAGGCGACGGGAACAGGGCCTTTAACGCAGCTATTAATCACCTTAAGCACTTGCTCTCCGAGGAGATGGGGTCTGCATCAAAGTCTTATCAGCGCAGTGAGTACCTTGCCGATAAGATTATCTTAATGACGGTCTTTCTCACGCTTGCCGCAATTGTTATGTCCTTTGCCCTGTGGCGTATCTTTACAAGCTCTATTGTAAGACCAATCCTTATAATTGAAAACAGCGCAAAAAAGGTCGCCAAAGGGGATCTGGCACAAAGAGCTATGGTCAGCAGCGGCGATGAGTTGGGTTCTCTTGCGAGAGAGTTTAATGTGATGGCCGATACCTTGCAGGATTCTCACATGACGCTTGAGCGTAAGGTCAGCGAGAGGACCGATGAGCTTAAGCTTATAAATGAAGAACTGCTTTTGAGCAAGCTGGACCTGGAGGCCAAGAACGAAGAGCTTGCGCGTGCCAACAGGATGAAGAGCCAGTTTCTGGCCAATGTGAGCCATGAACTGCGAACTCCGCTGAACTCTATAATAGGTTTTTCTGAACTCTTGCAGGAAAGATCCTTTGGCTCGCTCAACGATAAGCAGACTCAGTACGTAAAGTTTATACATACCAGCGGTAATCATCTCTTGCACCTTATCAACAGCATCCTGGATCTTTCAAAGATAGAGGCCGGGCGCATGGAGCTTTCTCTGGAGGAGTTCCCGCTTGCTGAGATCTTCCATGAGATTATGGGCTCTATCAAGCCCATCGCTCATAAGAGGGATATATCTCTGGATCTAAAAGAGACCGCGGCCTCACCGATGATAAAGGTCGATAAGTCTAAATTCAAGCAGATCCTCTACAACCTGCTATCTAATGCCGTTAAGTTCAACAAGGACGGCGGAA
>CAZUFI010000122.1:0-5040 GCA_964618745.1 uncultured Thermodesulfobacteriota bacterium
TGATTTCAATATACTCTTCTTTACTATGGCTACCAGAATCAGATACATAGACCTATATTCTCTTAACGATGATATTGACACTAATATCATCGAAAACCTGCTTGAGGACTCGGATATCCCGTGCCTTGTCAACAAGTTCGAGATGACCTCGGACGGGCTCGACAGGACTCTGCCCGGCGACAAGGACATACTGGTCGAAGAGGATCAGGTCGAGTATGCCCGTCAGGTGATAAGCGATGCGCTGAAGCAGGGGCTTATCAGGAACGGCTACTTTAAGGCTTAGGGAAAAGACCTTCATGGCAGGTTTCGCTGTCTTTATGAAGGTTTTCTTACCTTTAAAGAGGCTTCATGCAGGGTGACACAGAGGATACGGCACCGGAACAGGCTCTTATACCGGAGCACGCTCTTATAGAAGATCTTCGAGTAAGGCTTGATAAGGCTCGCAGGATTGCTGTATTGAGTGGCGCGGGGATATCGGCTGAGAGCGGCGTACCGACCTTTCGCGGAAGCGGCGGGCTATGGCGTAGCCATCGCGCAGTGGATCTTGCCACTCCGGAGGCATTTAAGAGAGACCCGAAGCTCGTCTGGGAGTTCTATAACTACAGGCGCGAAGTACTTAGTGAGCTTGCCCCCAACCCGGCGCATATCGCACTGGCTGGGCTTGCCGGCAAACTAAAAGACAAAGACGGCCTTACTATAATTACGCAGAATGTAGACGGCCTGCACCAGAGGGCCGGTAGCCGTGAGTTACTAGAACTTCACGGAAATATCTGGCGCGTAAGATGCACCGAGTGCGCCGTAGTGACAGAGAATCATGACGTACCGATAGAGATACTACCCTTTTGCAGGCAGCAAAGCCGTCATGGACAATGCAAAGGGCTGCTCAGGCCGGATATAGTCTGGTTTGGAGAAATGCTGCCTTCTGGCATCTTTGAGCAGGCATGCAGCGTGGCGGCAGAGGCCGATATAATGCTTATCATAGGGACATCCGGCGTTGTACAACCAGCGGCGAGCCTTGCTGAGTACGCAAAGACAAACGGGGCATATACAGTCGAGATAAACCCCGAGAAGACTCCGATATCTGGGGTTATGGACAAGAGCATAACGGCCAGAGCAGCGGAGCTTCTGCCACTTATAATATAAAAGACCTTAGGCGTAAAGATCAAGTTGCAACTCGCCTTGGGCGGAGGGAGAAAATATGAGGACATTCAGCAGTGCTATCAGGCTAGATAGTGGCGAAAAAAAGACCGAGATAAATATTACCGATCAGGTAGAGGCGGTAATCAAAGAGAGCAGCATCCAGGAAGGCACGGCCCTAGTCTTTACCGGCCATACGACGGCCTCGATACATCTTAACAATGCTGATAAAGACCTTGAACGTGACTTTCACGATTTTCTCGATAACTTAGTACCCAATAAAGACTCATACCGCCATAACAAAGGCGAATACGGAATGAATGCCGATGCCCACTTTAAATCACTGCTTATCGGTAACTCCGTAACCGTACCCGTCACAAAGGGCAGACTCGCCCTTGGCCAGTGGCAGGCCGTCTACTTCTCAGAGTTCGACGGCCCGAGAAGCCGTCTTATCTCGGTAAAGGTAACAGGTAAAAAATAATTAGCCGCTCTGAAACAATCAGACGGTAAGGATAATCTATGAGGGTCGTTGGCGGAAAGTTTCGCGGCAGAAATCTTACGCCCTTTAAAGGCTCCGGCATTAGGCCTACCTCTGACCGGGCAAGAGAGGCTATCTTTAATGTCCTTGGTCAGGGACTTGCAAGTACGACGGTTCTTGATATCTTTGCCGGTACCGGCGCATTAGGGATAGAGGCACTTAGCAGAGGTGCTGCCTCGGCGATTTTTATAGATAACTCCAAGGCAGCAACTGCGGTGATAAGTAAAAATATCGCGCTCTGCGGCTTGGGAAGGGAAACTAAGATAATAACCAACGATGTCCTCGCGGCCCTGTCTTATCTTAAAAGACAGCAAGGCAGGGCAGAGACTCAGCCAGGCGGCTTTGACCTGATATTTTTGGACGCACCCTACAATGATTTGCCGCTTACAGAGGCGGTGCTGGGTATAGTCATAGAAAGTAAACTTGTAAAAAGCAACGGACGTATCGTCTGCGAGACGGCAAAGAAACTACCGATAAAAGGATTACCAAAGGGCGTTACGCTGATAAAAGAAAAGACCTACGGCGATACGCTTATTTATTTTTTAGAGGCAGAATAAACAATGTCAAAACGCATTGCAATATACCCGGGGACCTTTGACCCTATAACAAAAGGACACCTCGATATAATAAACAGAGGTCGAATCCTATTCGATACCTTGATAGTTGCAGTGGCAGATTCATCGCCCAAAAGCCCGCTCTTCAGCGTTACCGAGCGGGTAGATATAATCAAGCACGAGGTAAAAAAACATAAAAACATAAAGGTCGAGAGCTTTGACGGACTCCTTGTAAATTATGCGCATGAGAAAAAAGCCTCGACCCTGCTGCGCGGACTTCGCGTAATCTCGGACTTTGAATACGAGTTCCAGATGGCACTGACCAACCGTGAGCTCGCCCCTGATATAGAGACGGTCTTTATGATGACGGCTGAGAACTACGCGCATATCAGCTCCAGATTTATCCGTGATATAGCAAGGCTTGGCGGAGACCTAAAGAGCTTTGTCTCCCCTTCGGTAGCACGCGCACTGAAGAAAAAAAATAAATAGAGACCCGATAACCCGTCTTTACAGACCGGCAGATCGGCGACAGGTAATCCGATAATGATTAAGATATCAGATAGAGTAAGCAATCTGGAAGAGTCCGTAACTCTGGCGATTACAGCAAAGGCCAAGGCCCTCAAGGCCGCAGGCCGTGATGTTATTGGCCTTGGAGCGGGCGAGCCGGACTTTGACACGCCGGAAAATATAAAAGACGCGGCACGTACCGCCATCAAAGAGGGACGCACAAAGTACACCCCCGTAGGCGGCGTCCCTGAGCTTAAAGACGCGATAATAGACCGTCTAAAGCTGGACCGCGACCTTACCTATACGCGTAGCGAGATACTTATATCTTGCGGCGGTAAGCACTCTATATATAACCTCTTCCAGGCTCTGCTTGACCCGGGCGATGAGGTAATTATCCCGGCCCCTTACTGGGTCTCTTATCCGCCGATAGTCGAGCTTGCTGGAGGCGTCCCTATAATAATCACAACTGACGACACCTCAGGCTTTAAGATGACAGCCAAAGACTTTAGAGCCAGTATTACTAAAAAGACCCGAGCCGTTATAATAAATAGCCCTTCCAACCCGACAGGTGCGGTCTACTCGCTGGAAGAACTCAGAGAGATAGCAGAGGTAGCCCTAGAGCATGAAGTACTAATAGTAAGCGATGAGATCTACGATAAGTTGCATTACGAGCAAGGCGACGCTCCGGCGATTGCGACAATATCAGAGCAGGTAAAGGCCCAGACCGTCGTCTTAAACGGAGTCTCAAAGGCATACTCGATGACCGGCTGGCGCATTGGATACGCCGCAGGCCCGGCTGAGCTCATAGGGGCTATGATGAAGTTGCAGAGCCAATCGACATCAGGTGCGGCATCGATTAGTCAATGGGCGGCACTTGAGGCCTTTGCTGGCCCGCAAGATGCCGTAGCCGTAATGCGCGACGAGTTCCAAAAAAGGCGCGAGCTGATAGTCGCCTCGCTAAACGCAATAGACGGAATCACCTGCCTCACCCCGGAAGGTGCTTTTTATGTCTTCCCTAATATATCCAAACTCTTTGGAAGGTCTAACGGAGATACAAAGATAACCGACTCCGTTTCTTTCTGCTCATACCTGCTGGAGACAGCCGAGGTCGCGGTCGTCCCGGGAGCGGCCTTTGGCCTGGATGCCTATATGCGACTATCTTACGCCTGCTCCACCGAGAATATAAAAGAAGGCCTAAGAAGAATTGAAAAGGCGTGTCGCCACCTGAGTTAAGGCCAAACCCGTGAGTTGCCATGCCCGTGAGTTGCAAATACAAAACGCCCTCGGCTTTTTATGAGAAGACGTTGTATAGAGCAACGAGGGTTCTGCCCTTCTGAGAAGGCTTCAAGCCCTCTGCTCTACCCAACCAAGACCGCTTTACCATTGCATCTCCTGATATTACCTGATCACAATGCTTCTCGCAGTGACAAGAGTAAGACTCTTAATTAAAACATTGTCATGCTGAACTCGTTTCAGCATCTGTATTTTTCTTTATCCTTTCCTCTGTAGGGCGAGGCTTTAGCCTTGCTGTTTTGTCGGGCTTTTTTAGCATTAGAAAAGACGCAACCCTAAAGGGTTGCCCTACGATAAAACAAAACCAAAAAAAGATTGCTTCGCTGCGGAGCTTCGCTCCTTCGCTCGCAGTTGCGAGGAGTCTAATGACGAAGCAATCTCGTCTTTTTATTGAAAGTTTGTCCGGCTATCACTCCTACAATAGCATCCAATAATTAAAAACTACGCTAAATCATTGCACCCTGCCATGGCTATCATAAAAGCAAGGTTGTTCTTCGTAGGGCAAGGCTTTAGCCTTGCTGTTTTGTTATTTTGTTTTCAGTAAAGATATGTTGTAAGATAGAGTAGAAAAAATGGGGGATTTTATATGAATAAAAAAGTTAAAATTGAAATAGTAGTGCCGTCTGATGCTCAATACAAATTTAATAATCCATATATGGAGCATGTTGCTTTTATAAAATATTGTAAGGCTAATAATGTCTATGCTTCTAAGGCTGCTCTAGAAATATATGAAAAAAATAAATTGATCTTTCCATGTGTAAGGTTGATGTATCCGAGAGAGTTGGTAAGAAGACAATATCGTGCGGAAGAATATGGGTATGAAAATAGCTTTAAAATTCTTGATGAATGGCAACCTTTGATAGAGCTGGAAAATTGTGAAATAGATTTTAGACTTATCGATACAGATGTATTTAATGGCATGGTTGAAAATGGACATCCTTATGATAGAGCATTAAAGGAAGGAAATCCTTTTGTTTTGAACCCAGAGAACGAGAAATTTAAATCATGGGG
>CAZUFI010000123.1:0-2345 GCA_964618745.1 uncultured Thermodesulfobacteriota bacterium
ACGGCAACCGTGCGATGAACGCCCTTTAGCATAGCCAGCCTGTTGATTACGGCATCGGCGAACTCTGTCTTCTTTGTGGCGTAATCTCCGGTTAAGACATAGATATCAGGGTTAAGGTGCATAGCAAGCTCAAGGGCCTTATCCACAAACTCCATCTCTACATGATAACCGTGATGTATATCGGTTATCTGGCAGATTTTAAAGCCTTCAAACTCCGAAGGAAGCCCCTTGATAGAGACGGTAACGTCCTCGACGACTATGCGCCTTGGCGCGTAATAACGGCTATTGGCAAGAAGTGCTACACCACCGCCGCTGGCGAGCGCAAGCCCGCCTGCGCCATAAGCAATAACCTTTATGACCTTCCTTCTCGTAACCACCTAAGTCCTCTTAAAGACGCCTTCTATTTCGGCCCTTGTAAACTTCTTGACGACAGGCCTGCCGTGGGGGCAATAGCCTGAGAAATCCACGCCTGAGATCTGAGACAAAAGTGCGCGCGCCTCTTTATCAGATAACCCTCTGGGCCCTCTTATAACGCTATGGCAGGCGACCCTCATAAGTGCCGCCTCGATCATGGCCTCTACCTTCTGACTACCACCGATACTTGCAAGCTCTTCGGCAAGCTCTTTTACAAGAGCCGCGCTGGAACGCCCAGCTAGTATCTCCGGCACGGCCTTTATCAGAAATGTCTCTCCGCCAAACCTGGAGGACGGCCCGAATGGCTCAAGATCAAAGCCCATCCTCTTTAGATGCGCCATGCTCTCACGCACGGCCTCAGATTCTTCTGGGGTAGTCTCGATACGCTCCGGGATAAGCAGGTACTGCGACGATATATCAATACCCCTAAAATAATCCTTTCTTAGTTCTTCATAACGCACCCGCTCGGCTGCGCCGTGCTGGTCTATTACAAAGAAATCTTCGCTGCGCTGCACTATAAGAAACTCACCCCATAACTGTCCGACTATATCCATCTCAGCGAGATCAGGGTTGATAAGGGCCTGTACCGGCCCCTTAAAACCAAACTCGCCACTTATGCGTTTTTCTTCTATCTCCTGCTCCTGCGCTGAGAAACCAAGCTTTGAGGTATTAGGATTCCACTCAGGAGAGGCCTCACCGGCTCTGGAGCCTACCAGATGCAGCGGGGTCTTGGGGGTTTCTATTTTAACGCCGCCAGCATTATCATAAGGCGGCGGAGTGCGAGGATCAAAGACCTCATCAGGCAGGCTCGTCCCCTCACCAGCGACGGTCTTACGCACCGCACCCTTTACTAGATGATATATAAAAGAATTATCCTTAAACCTTACCTCAGTCTTGGCGGGATGGACATTTTGATCGACCTCCTGCACGGGCATCATCAGATCCAGCACAACAAAAGGATACCTTCGCCCGGCCCCCTGCAAGGTTCCACAGTAGCCGTCTATCACGGCCCGGGTTATGGTACGGTCCTTTATCAAACGGCCATTAATATAAAGATATATATGATTGGCATTGGAGTAATTTAGCGTCGGCTTAGAGACAAAACCTTTAACAACAAAGCCACGCTCCTGATAGGCATCGCCCTTTATCTCAGAGAGCTCGCCTGCGATATCAGCACCAAATAGATCAAAGATACGTTCTTTTAAAGTCCCTCGCCCAGCACCAAGTGCCGTTGTGGAGCCGTTATATAAAGTCATCTTAATTGTCGGATGCGCAACAGCTATCTTCTTTACTATATCCAGAATCCTGCCGTACTCGGTCCGGGCCGTACGCATGAACTTACACCGCCCGGGCGTATTATAAAAAAGATCACAGACCTCGACGACCGTGCCTCTTGGATGAGAATCACCCGTGACCATTGGCTTTCCTCCGCCCTCGACATAAACCCGCACACCCGGCGCGTCATAGGGCGCATCTATATCCCTTGATACAAGCGTTACACGCGCAACAGCGGCTATGCTTGATAGAGCCTCCCCTCTAAAGCCCATTGTATTTATATTGTTCAGGTCTTCTTCAGCGTAGACCTTGCTCGTGGCATGCCTGCTAAAGGCCATAATCGCATCGGCCTTGCTCATTCCCGAGCCATCATCCGAGACCTTTATAAGCCTTCTGCCGCCCTCGCCGATCTCTACAGTTATCGCCTTTGCACCCGCATCGATTGAGTTCTCGATAAGCTCCTTTACAACAGAAGCTGGCCTCTCGACGACCTCACCTGCTGCGATCTTGGAGCTTAAAAGCTCATCCATTAATTTTATCTTATCTGCCATGATCGGTTACCTGCTACCTATCGGTTTCACTTTATATCTTTGACCTTTCTAAGATTTTTCCGAGACCTTTCCGCTCTGCCCAACCCGTAAAACTCCCCCTCTCCC
>CAZUFI010000123.1:2445-3821 GCA_964618745.1 uncultured Thermodesulfobacteriota bacterium
CCCTCTCCCACCAAGGGAGAGGAAAGAAAGACAGAAACCATCAATCACGCAATTCCTGTCATTGCGAGGGGCTTTGCCCCGAAGCAATTTCGTCTTCACCTCACCTACCACATCAAAACTTGCTTCAACATCTGTTCTTTTACCTCCCCCTTTTTTAAAGGGGGAGAGGGTGATTTAAAGATTATTATATATAGACTCAATAACACCCTCTATCTCTTTTAAAACACTAGTATCTGAAAACCTCAAAACACTAAGACCTAAACTTGCAATATATTCATCCCTTAACTTGTCTTTTTTGATACCTTTCGCACTATAGTGCTGTGCTCCATCAATCTCTATTACAAGTCTTGCCCTTGGGCAATAAAAGTCTACAATAAAATCAGCTATAATCTTCTGTCTGTAAAACTGAACTCCTTTCAGCTGTTTTCTTCTAATCCTAAACCAGACAAGCAACTCTGCGTCTGTCATATTTTTTCTATTTGCCCGGGCAAGTCCTTGCAATTTCCTATTATAAGGTATCTTAGCCATCACCAAAAAGGACCTAATCCCCCCTAGCCCCCCTTTTTCAAAGGGGGGAACTAAAAAATATTCCATCTATTCTTCATCTTCGTCATATTCATCAAAGTCTACTGTCTCTATCCAAGCAAGCCTTATTTTCTCTTCTTTTTTACTTTTAAAGGTTCGCTTATAATACAAATAATCATCATCAAGCCTAAGTGAAGTTACTTCAAGATCTTCTTTTAATATTCCTTTTTCATTAAAATATTCAGATATATACAAATAACCTTTCTTTATCATAGCTTCTTTAATGATTTCAATATTTTCCTTTACTGCTGTACTGTAAACGAGAGGCAAAAACTGTCTAAGCTCAATTTTATCTAATCTAAACGTCTTTTGAGGAGGAGTTTCTGCAGCACCTGCATAAGTTGAAGTAAGTTCCCTACATTTAAATTTTTCCTCATCTACACTTAACGGAAAAAATTCGCCGCTCTCTTCACAGTCACGACCATAATCTAGTTCTACAGCACCATATACTTTCATAGCTTCTTCTATAAGACCTCTATGTGCTTTCTTTCGAACATCTGGGTGTTTTCTATGCAAGTCAGTCCCTGCTATACTTTGACCTTGAAGCCAACCAGCCAAGTTAACAGAATACTCAAGATCAGTCGCACTATAACTGGTATTACTGGCTTTATTTGTAGTTTTAGATGAAGATTTAATAGCTTGCTTTATTACCGTCTTCAAAGGCTTAGGTTTCAATAGTTTTTTAAAGAATCCCATAGTCACCTCCCTATATTATCAACCTAACTGTCACTAAGAAGCCGCAGGTCAAAGTAATCTCGCCTTTCGTTGCCTTATCCTTTACCTCCCCCTTT
>CAZUFI010000123.1:3921-5005 GCA_964618745.1 uncultured Thermodesulfobacteriota bacterium
CTTCAGCTCCTTCAGCTCTTCGACCTCGCCCTTTGTAAGGACTCGAAACTCGCCGGGCTTTAAAGCCCCAAGCTTTATACCGGCAAAGTCCGTCCTGCGGATCTTTGCCACAGGATGGCCAATCTTCAGACACATTCTTTTAACCAGATGATTTCTACCCTCTGTAACAGTAAGCTCGATCCATGAATTCTCCAGCGCTGCCTTTACAAACTTTGCACGCGCTGGCAAGGTACGTCCGTCCTCCAGATAGACCCCCTCGGCGAGCCTCCTGATAGCGTCTTGGTCAGGCTTACCCTTGACCTTTACCAGATAGGTCTTTAATATTCTAGCCCTTGGATGTATTAGTTTGTTGGTTAGCTCGCCGTCGTTTGTCAGGAGCAAGACGCCCTCGGCATCATAATCAAGCCTGCCAACAGGGAAGATCCTCTGCTTTACGCCCGTTATAAGGTCAACAACTACAGCCCTGCCTTCGGGATCAGAGACAGCACTTATCGTACTGGTCGGTTTATAAAGGAGAATATAGACGCGTGGCCCCCGGGAGGTTATCACATTACCATCGACCTCTATCTTATCGGTAGCTGTATCGGCCCTTGCGCCAAGCTCGGTTACGGGTACGCCATTTACAAAGACACGGCCTTCAGTTATAAGTACCTCTGCGTTTCTGCGAGAGGCGATGCCGGCTCTGGCCATTATCTTCTGTAGACGCTCGCCACCAGCACTGGAAGCTCCAGACTTGGTTGTCTTACGAGGCTTAGTGCCGGTGGTTGTCTTTTTTCTAACTGGCCTGGCTGTAGATGAAGTCTTCTCGGCTCTATCTGTGGCAAGCGGAGCTACCCTGCTGCGGGCCTTTGCCCGCTCCGCACTTTCTGAGGATCTTCCGCCAGACCTTGCGTATGCACTGGGCTTCTTGCCGGTTGCCTTGCCAGATGCCCTGACAGACGAAGAACCAGATGCTTTGGCGACCTTACCACGACCTGCGGACCTTGAAGAGGACGCACCGGCGGACCTTGGAGATGACACGCCTGCGGCTTTGGCCAGACCCGACCTGGACGCAGATCGGCTAGACGGACTCTGGCTCTTCCTG
>CAZUFI010000124.1:0-1367 GCA_964618745.1 uncultured Thermodesulfobacteriota bacterium
ACTTTTATAGTTCAAGGTAAAAGACGGTATAACCTTTGTAATAAAATCATCTTCTTCATTGCTGTCAGCAAGGAAAATATTATCGTTATAATCTTCCTTAACTGTTAGAGCGACAGAGGAGGTTAACCTCGCCTGTGAATCATTTACGGTTAGAATAAGAATAGTAAGAACGCTTATAATAACTATCAGACTTGTCTTCATCGGCATTTAATACAACTCCAAGCAGGTTAGCCCCTTTAAGTAGTGAAAGTGCATGAGTAACTTCCTTTTTCGGTACCATCCTCTCCCTTACAACAAATATTACGCCGTCTACCTGTGAGGCAATAGCAATCGACTCTGCCGTTGAAAGGACAGGTGTAGAATCAATAATAATATACCTGTTTTTGTATCTATCTTTAATATCCCTTATAAGTTGTTGCATCTTGTTGGAACTTAAAAGTTCAACCGGATTATCAGGAGGAATACCTGCCGGCAAAAGCGTCATCCGTCCTATCCCGGTATTAATAAGTGCGTCTTCAAGCTCTATATTACCCTTTAAATAATCAACAAGCCCTACCTCCGGGTTTAGACCAAAATATTTATGCATCGTAGGGTTACGCAGATCGCAGTCCACGAGCAAGACGGTATGATCGATCTTAGAAGCGATAACAGTCGCCAGATTAACCGATGTTAAACTCTTGCCCTCACCCATAGCAGAGCTTGTGACAAGCAACATATTTTGATCTTTTTTCTCTGTAACCGAGAAGATCCTGGTGCAAAGTTTCCTGTACTCCTCGGATATATGAGACAAAGGATTTTTCATAGTAATGAGATATTCGCTTATCGCCGATTCATCGATCTCCGTGGGATCAATCGTAGGCGGCGCATCAAAGGTAGTGGATGCCTGAGCCTCCGCCTTAGGACTCTCAGCTACTTGGCCATCATTACGTATCTCCATTGCCTTCTCAAGTGCTGACTCTAGCTTACCCATATTAAAGAACCCCCACCCCGTACCTTGATGCTAATTCAAGCAGTAATATCAACCCAACGACAACCAGAAATATAGCTGTAGCGGAAAAAACCCAAATATCTCTTTTTCTAGCCTTCTTCTTTACCTCGTCAGTCACTATAGTCGGGATAATAGCCAATACCGGCAAAGAAATAGCATTTTTGAGAGAATCAACACTCTTAAATGAGGTATCAAGATAGTTCTCCCATGCAAAGATAATGGCTATAGCAGCACCTATACTGGCAAAGAAACCAAATATAATTATAAGCACCCTATCGGGCTTCACAGGCCTAACAGGCAGGACAGCCGGACTTATCACCTTAAAGATAAAAGGCTCCTCCCTCTGCTCTAGCTCTTTTGTTATCTTTACCGCCTCAAA
>CAZUFI010000124.1:1467-3655 GCA_964618745.1 uncultured Thermodesulfobacteriota bacterium
ATCTAGCCCTTTATTTAACTCGGCTATCTCACCCTTTACACGCAAGACAGCAGGGTAACTATCCGTATACTTAAGCAGTAGTGTCGCCAGATGCTCCTCCAGCATCTCAAGCCTGCCAACAGGGCTATCATTTAATGTAACTGTACCGGACAACGGAGTCTTACCAGAGAGCTGATCATTTAGATTGTCAAGCCTACCTTGCAGCTCCTTACGCTGTAACTTCATATCCATAAGAGATGTCTGCATGCTCTGAACTCTGGCAAGCTTAACATCAGGACTCCTAAGCACCATAGTTGGATTCTTGCCAAGGTAGTCATTAACCGCACTCTCTGCGTCACTCAGGCGTTCCTTATAATAAAGTATCTGATCATTATAAAAACCAGTTGATAACGAAACACCGCTTCTCTTTGACTGAAAACTATCCTCTATATACTGAGCGGCAAGTGTATTTACAATATCGCGAACAACCTTAGGGTCTTCACCAAGATAGCTTAACTTAAAGAAGTTATTCCTGCGCGTACTTGTATGCAGGTTCCTCTGAATCTTTGAGATCAAAGCCTCGTACTGATGAGGATTCTTTATATAAACATCAAGATCAAGTTCCCTAATGACCTTGGCAACACTGGACCTATTAAAGAGAAGGTGCTTGATTAGTGACAACCGTTGTTTAGCGCGATTGACACCGGAAGAACTACCGCCCAAAGGGTTTGCGATAGAAGGGGCCTCTACCAGCACCATGGTCTCGGCCTGGTACATCTTGGTCATGGAATAGCTATAGATAACCGATGCCGTGATAACTAGCAGCATAATTGCGATAAAGACGTATCTGCGCAGTATTATCGCATTGATCAAAGACTTTAGATCAAAAGGGTTCTGGTTGTCTGTCTGGTTGACCTTATTCACTAGAATATCCCCTCCTTAACAATAATCATATCGCCTGGCATTAGGATAAGGTTCTTCTCAACCTTTCCTTTTTTAACGATATCATTAAACCTTACAACAATCTCTTCTACCTTTTTATTGCCTTTCTTATCCTTTGTCTTCCTAAAGACTATGACCTTTTTTGGATCGGCAAACTCGGTAAAGCCACCTGCCAAAAGTACTGCGTCTACTATTGTCAACCCTCTTTTGTATGAGAGTGTCTGTGGATTCATTACAGCACCGACGACCTGTAGCCTTGTCTCAAAATCATCAGGAACAAAGACCATATCTCCGGACTTAAGGGGCATATCAAGCCTGAAGTCACCCTTGACTACCAGGTTATAAAAGTCCACCTCTACCTTCTTATTACCTCTAAGCAAAAAAGCACCTTCAATATCTGCCTTAGCCAGCGTCCCTATCTGAGCGAAGAGCTGCAAGAGCGTGGTATTTCTCCTGAGTGAAACCACCTGGGGAGAAGTACCGCCGCCAACGACATAGACCTTAAAACTATTTATCGCAGCGACCGTTACGGTAACGGTCGGAGTACGCACAAAAGAAGCCAGCTTCTTTTCAAGTCGCTTTTTAAGCTGCTCGGGCCTGAGCCCCTTGGCCCTGATATCACCGAGCAGCGGGATAGTAACCTTACCGTCCGGGCGGACCGCGACAGTAACACTTAGCTGCGAGTTCTCCCAGACCCGAATATCCAAGACATCCTCTACACCGATCACATAGCTATCGAGACCCTTGGCAGCACTAGCAGGGCTTGCAAAGATAAAGCCCGCCAGCATTAGCGCAAAAGCTAAAGCAATCATCTTAGATAGCCTGATATTAGACCCTATTTTAATTAATATCATCATATTATTAATCTCTCTTTCTAATTATTACCGACTAATATTATCTCACCTGGTTATCGCTAATAGACGCTCAGCATCCTTTTTCTCCGGGAATGAACCTTCTGCTCCAAGTGCTGCTTCAAGCTCTTGGCGGGCCTTTTCTTTATCCCCTGTCTTTATTAAACCGAGCGCATGGTGGTAACGTATTGTAGGATTCTCAGGCAGAAGCTCTGCGGCCTTGGCAAATTTCACGATAGCCTCAGCATAATCGCCCCTCTTATAGAGAACCCATCCGAGAGTATCCATAATTCCTGGATGCTCGTTTGTTTTCTCCACTGCCTTCTTTGCGTAAATCAAGGCCGTATCAAGATCCTTGCCTTGCTCAGCCATGGTCCATGCCAGGTTATTGAGTACAGCAGGGTTGTCAGGTGAAA
>CAZUFI010000124.1:3755-4929 GCA_964618745.1 uncultured Thermodesulfobacteriota bacterium
AGCTGACCTTTTTTCTTCTGGATAGTTGCAACCGGAATATAGCTTGCGCTATATTCTGGCTTTAAACGAACCAGTTTTCTGGCATACTCATCAGCCTTGTCCAGGTCATTCTCTCTTATTAAAAGTATTGATAAAGCACCCAGGGTATCTGGCTGGCGTGATTCAATATTCAAAGACTCCTTAAACTCAGAGATCGCCTTATCAGCCTCCCCTGTCTTTGCATAGTATGATCCGAGCCGGTTGTAAGAATATACCGAGATAGGGTTAGCAACCTTTGCCTCTTCCAGAGTCTTTACGGCTGACTTCGTATCGCCGGTAGAGAAATATGTATCTACAAGTAAGGTCGTAGCAAGCGGCGATTTTGGATTAAGTTTTACGGCCTGCCTTGCGATACTAACTGCCTTATCCTTCTTATCATTAGTAAAGTAGAGTCTGATTAAAGATGTATAGGCCATAGGATGCTTAAGGCTTAAGGCCTGCTCATAGCTCTTCTCTGCCCCGTCGAAGTCACCAGCCTTCTCAAGCAACTCACCGGTTGCTATAAGGGCCTTCAAGTTGCCAGGGTCTTTCTCTAGTATCTTCCCATACTCCTTAAGTGCGCCTTCATTATCCTTCTCAACAAGCGAGACCAAAGCCAGGTTAAAGTGCGGAGCAACAAATTTGTCATTTACCTCGATTGCTTTTTGGTAATACTTGCGAGCCTCTTTATGGTCTTTTTTTGCGAGATAAACCGAACCAATCAGGTTCATCAGTACTACGTTATCTTCCTGATGCTTAAGCCCGGCATCAAAGACCTTGATTGCCTTATCAAATTCCTTTTGTCTCAGGTGGGCCATCCCCAGCAAGATTCTGACATTTAAAAGTTTAGGGTCTATCTTCAGTGCTGAGTTATATTCCTTGATTGCATCTTTGGGCTTACCAGTCCCCATATAAAAACCACCGAGCTTTGCGTATGTATCGGCAAGCTTTGGATCAAGCTCCATGGCCTTCTGCAACGATGCCAGCCCCTTATCAAGCTCCCTCTTCATCATATAGGCAGTGCCCAAGACGTTATGAGCCATTGCGTTATCAGGGCTGCTTTTTATTGCCTTCCTCGCTTCATCGATAGCATCGTCAGGAAGTTTTTTCTGTAAGTAAAGAATCGCCAGCGGAAGATGTACGAGTGTAAACTTTG
>CAZUFI010000125.1:0-4903 GCA_964618745.1 uncultured Thermodesulfobacteriota bacterium
GTGAGTTGCTCTTAAGCCAGATCCATATCCAGACAGAGATCAGCGTGCCGATGGTATCGGCGAAGATGGCTCTGGTTAGTTGAGGGAAGGCGGCCTTGTTCCAGTTATCAGGGGAGTCTATTGGGAAGAGCTCTAAAGATCTGTCTTTTGTATTGATGCAGGTCGAGATTATGTAGCTTAAAAAATCTTTGTCTCCGATTAGGAAAGGTTTTATCTCGGCGCAGTGGGTTTTGTTAGCGAGGTCAAAGGTTATCTGCTCGGAGAGTTCGGTTGCTGCGTGATTTTCTTTTTTATTGGTTGGCTCTAGGATACTTTCTTTTATAGCTATCGGCGTGACGGCCTTGTCCCAGAGACCTTCGATGGTTCCGTGCAGGCTGGCGGCGTAATATTTTCCGTTTTTTGGTTTTGTTTTATTCTTGGCCGTTGGCTTGTCGTCTCTGATATCGCAGTGCATAGGGACATGCGCATCTACTACGTAGTGCGAGATCATTAGATATTGATACATTATCTGCTCCATTGAGCAGCGGTCATTGTATCTTCTAAGTTTATCCATATCGGCTATGACGCGCGCCAGATGGTCTATTTTGTAGGGCAGCCCGCCGCCCCCTTTTATGCGGTAGTAATTTGCGCCGTCTTTGGTGGTATGTGTCTCTTTTGCAAAGGCCCGTTCACCGGGGAAGTCTCTCTCTGTAAATAATTTAAATGTATGAAACTGTGCTTTGTCGTTAAGGATGTCGTCAGGGGCCCACGTCGCCTCGCTTATGGCATCTTCGTAGTGCATGAGCATACGCTGCATGGTCTTTCCTGCGGCGGTTATATCTCTTTTATTCTTTGGTGCTTTTCTGCTCTTTGCATGGCGAATATTACTGAGGCCTTCTCGCGTAAACTCAATGGCCTTTGCAGCCAGATATATATGCGTATTGTGTTTCATCTTATAGCTCCTGTACCTGTGGTTGCCGTCTGCTTGTAGATGCCATTACCTATCTTTAGAGTTTATATGAAATGATTATGGCCTACAACTTTTATTTAATCTGAGAGGGGCGGCGATTTTTTTAAGTGCTTTGGAACTTGTCTTTTATGGCAACAAAGGTATCCAGGTTGGCTATACAGATATCGACGAGACGGGGGTCAAAGTGTTTGCCGCTTTCTGCTTTTATCTTGGTTACGACCTCCTCGATTGTCCAGGCTTCTTTGTAGGCACGTTTTGATGAGAGTGCGTCAAAGACATCGGCCAGTGCTATTATCCTGCCGTAGATATGAATACCTTCTCCTTTAAGCCCTTCTGGGTAACCAGTCCCGTCAAAGCGTTCGTGGTGCTGATGTGCGATGATGGCAGCGGTCTTGAGTATCTTTCGCTTTGAATGTTTGAGCATATCGTGCCCTATCGTGGCGTGTTTTTTCATTATTTCAAATTCTTCAGGGGTGAGCTTTCCGCTCTTTAAAAGTATGTAATCCGAGATGCCGATCTTTCCGATGTCATGCAAAGGCGCGGCGTTGCCGATCAGTTCTACCTCGTTTTCGTCCATGCCGTACTTGCTTGCCAGAAGCTTACAGCACTCGGTAACGCGACGGGTGTGGTTGTTGGTCTCTTTTGATCGTTTCTCTTCGATAACGCCCATTGTAAAGACCGTTTCTTTCAGGGTGTCTTCGATCTCGTTATTTAATAGTTCCAGTTCTTTGTTTTTATCTCTTAGTAGTTTATGCGTTTTTAAAATATCCCGGTTAAAGAGGTTTATCTCTTTTGCTACATTCTGGAACTCAAGACTTCTGAATCGTTCGGTATCAAGCGGTGTGTTTTCTTTGAGCGCGACCTCGGCCTTGTCTATAATGTGTTCCAGTGGGTCTTTAACGTATGTCTGTATTGTTCTGAATGTGTTAATGATTATTAGTACCACCAGAACAGCAGAGGTGCAGAGAATCAGGATAAGGATGAAGAGCGCGGCGTTTCTATATTCCGAGACGTCCATCTCCAGATGGACGACGCCGAGTACCGTGCCCTCGCTTACGTTATGGCAGGAGAGGCAGTTAAGGCTTCCTTCTGTAGAGGCGATGTAGGGGACAAAGGCCTGTATCTTTGGTCTGATTTTGTATTCGTCGAGGATAAAGAGTGGTTTTTTTGAGTTAAAGACCTTGTTCGAGACTCCGTTTATGTTCTGCTCCAACGCAAGCCCTTTTCCGAACTGCGCGTTTACCTCTTTAGAGCGTATTATTTCTATCTTATTGATGTTATTTGAAGTACGTATCTCTCGGATAAAATACTCGCGCTTATCCATTATCCCGGCCTTCATATGGGCTGTGAGGCCGGCCTTTATAAGCTCGGATGCCGCCAGTGCTTTGTCCTCGACCATACTGTGAGAGAGGTTACGAAAACTTAGACCGATGATGGCGAGCATAATTATTGCAGCAACCAGAATCACAGTTAGTAGCATCTTTACTGTTATAGTCTTTATGCTTGGTTTTAACATGAGTAGTAGTATATCAGAAGTATTGCCTTAATATACCTGTTATTGTTGTTAGAACTTCATTTACTACAGTCTGTGATAATAACTCTATAGTGATCTTTACTTACCACTTGACATATCCGAGATCATGTACTATAAATACCATACAATTAAATAAGATTACTTCTTATCGAGAGTGGTGGAGGGAACTGGCCCATTGAAACCACAGCAACCGGTCCTATGATACTTAACAGTAGCGTAGGGCGTCCGGTGCTAAATCCAGCAAGGTCGACCGCAGGTATTTGGTCAGGCCGGAGATCTTGCGAGATAAGAAGGGTGTTCAGCGTAACCTCTTCTATCTCTCTAAGCCGATTAATCGGCTTAACAAAGAAAGAAGGGGTTTTTTTATCTTCCTCTCTCTTCGGCAGTCTCCAAATACCATTAATATACGGCAATAAGATCCGTCAAAGACGGGTTATCGCACAGGGAGGGTGATGTAGATGAGTTTTGTTCACGCGCTAAAATGCAGAGAATGTGGCAAGGAATATCCGAAAGAGGCCTTACATGTATGCGAATACTGTTTTGGCCCGCTTGAGGTCGCCTATGATTACGAGGCTATAAAAAAGGTACTTACCAAAGAACTGATAGAGAGCCGCGAGCCGAATATGTGGCGTTATAAAGAACTGCTGCCGCTTGAGAGCGACCCTACGGTCGGTATGCAGGTTGGGTACACCCCGCTTGTAAAGGCCGATAACCTTGCAAAGGCCATAGGCGTAAAAGAGCTCTACCTTAAAAACGATGCCGTGAACTTCCCGACCCTATCCTTTAAAGACAGGGTAGTCTCGGTCGCTATGTCTAGGGCCAGAGAGCTTGGCTTTGACGTTATGGCCTGCGCATCGACCGGAAACCTGGCAAACAGCGTCGCAGCCAACGCAGCGGCCTGCGGTATGGATAACTTTGTATTTATCCCTTGTGATCTGGAACAGACAAAGATCACGGGTACACTCGTATACGGCTCTAAGGTCGTCGGCATTAAAGGGACATACGACGAGGTAAACAGGCTTTGCAGCGAGATAGCCGGAAAGTATGGTTGGGGCTTTGTTAATATTAACCTCAGGCCTTATTACGCAGAGGGTTCAAAGAGCTTTGGCTATGAGATAGCCGAGCAGCTCGGGTGGAAACTACCCAAGCACATAGTTGTTCCGATGGCAGGTGGCTCGCTTATAACAAAGATATGGAAGGCCTTTAAAGAGTTCCATGACTTTGGCTTTGTCCCTGATCTTGATACAAAGGTCTACGGCGCACAGGCAACAGGGTGCTCGCCGATAGTTACTGCCGTTAAGAGCGGAAGCGAACTGATAAAACCAGTTAAGCCGAATACTATTGCAAAGAGCCTTGCCATTGGCAACCCGGCAGATGGCTTTTACTCGGCGCGTGTTATGCGCGATACAGGTGGCTGGGGAGAAGACGCCAGTGACCCGGAAATAGTCTCTGCCATCAAGCTTCTGGCCGAGACAGAAGGCGTATTTGCAGAGACAGCAGGTGGGGTAACACTTGGAGCTACTATAAAGCTTATCGAGGCGGGAAGGATCCCTAGAGACGAATCAATCGTAATATCAATAACAGGCAATGGCCTAAAGACTCAGGAAGCCTTAAAAGGTAGCCTTACAGATCCTCCTGTTATAAATGCCAGTCTTGGCGACTTTGATACACTCGTTAAGGAGAGTGGGACAGAGTTTGCCGCAAAAGACTAAAGGGCTTTGCATCGAGGGTGTTTTTTTGTTAAAATAATAAATTAAAGGTAGCACGCAGCGAGTTTGTTTTTTTTGCTGCCTGTTGCTTATTCCTGTGAATTGAATATAGAACCGGTCTTTTGGTCTTCGCAGAGATTAATTTTAGGAGAGTTTAGTCAATGGTAGATAGATTTATGGAGGATAAGTCCAAGAAGGTTGATGTAGATATAACGGGTGTGGATGCCCCTAAAAAGACTATCAACTTTGATGATCTAAAGACAGGCGGCTTTATCAAGCAGAAGCAAAAAGACCTCTTTACCGTTAGGCTTCGTTGCCCGGGCGGGCGGATGGACTCGGAGAAGCTTGTCGAGGTCAGTAAGATCGCACAGAAGTATAGTAAGGAAGGCGTGGTTCATTTTAGTTTTCGCCAGTCGCTTGAGATACTCTATGTAGACTATAACGACTTCAGTGAAATAGTAAAAGAGATAGAGGCCCTTGGCCTTAAGGTCGCTTCATGCGGGCCGCGAGTAAGAGTACCGACGGCCTGTGGTGGTTGTGAGTATAACCCCAATGGCTTATCTGATACGCAGGGCTTGGCCAAGATGGTCGATGAGAAGTACTTTGGTACACCGACCCCGCATAAGTTCAAGACGTCTTTCTCTGGTTGCCCGATCGATTGCGCCAGAACAAACGAGATGGATATGGGCTTTCAGGGCGTAGTAGACCCGG
>CAZUFI010000126.1:0-4877 GCA_964618745.1 uncultured Thermodesulfobacteriota bacterium
ACGACTCGCATTATTTATTTAAAAGATTTACGGATATGATGGGATGAGGGAGGTTCTCCTATGAAGGATGAGATTATTTCTTATAGAGAGATGTGCGATAGGGAAAATAGGCAGGCAATGCAGCATGGAATGAATTTCAGACTTAATCTGAAATACTCTGTTTTATTAATGTCTCAAAGAAATAATGCTCCGTATAATGATGAGATTTATGCTGATGGCTTTACTATAGAATATGAAGGGCACGATGCTCCAAAAACCAAGCAGATGCCACATCCTAAAATGATTGACCAACCACTTGTAACAAAAACTGGCAAGTTGACTCAGAACGGGTTGTTTGTGGAAGCAGTGGAACAGTTTAAGAAAAAGAATGGTAATTCAGAACTAGTTAAAATTTATGAAAAAATATTCTCAGGTATATGGTCTGACAGGGGTTTCTTTAAGTTGATAAATTGTAAAGAAGTTAATTATGGAGGTAGATAAGGTTATTAGGTTTATTTTGGAAGAGACTACTGTTGGCTATGAAGATGATTTGATAATTGAAGATATAAAAAAACCTAGGACTCGTATTATACCAAGTTCCGTTAAAAAAGTGGTTTGGGAACGAGATAAAGGTAAATGTGTTTTGTGTGGTGCAGAAGATGAGTTGCATTTTGACCATGACTTGCCATATTCAAAAGGTGGTACAAGTATTAACGTTGAAAATGTAAGAATATTATGTGCGCGCCATAATTTGCAGAAATCTAATAAAATTCAATAGTAAAATGCAGGGTCTTTATCTTGCCAAAACGCACAGATGTTTTTATAAAGTCCTAACGATAATATGGTTTAATTAAATTAAAGGAGTAAGATTTGCCTAAACGTACTGACATAAAAAAGATATTATTAATAGGCTCCGGGCCAATCGTAATCGGACAGGCCTGCGAGTTTGATTACTCCGGGACACAGGCTTGTAAGTCGCTGAAAGAAGAAGGCTACGAGGTTGTCTTGATAAACTCGAATCCGGCGACGATCATGACCGATCCGAACCTTGCCGATAGGACATATATCGAGCCGCTCTCGGCCGATATGATCGCAAAGGTGATCGAGCGAGAACGCCCGGATGCTCTCTTGCCGACGATGGGAGGGCAGACCGCTCTGAATGTCTCGATAGAGCTTGCCGAGATGGGCGTCCTTGAGAAGTTTAATGTCGAGCTGATCGGTGCTGGTATTGAGGCGATAAAAAAGGGCGAAGATAGAGAGCTCTTTAAAAAAGCCATGGAGCGCATCGGTCAGAAAGTTCCAAGCGGTGGCTTTGCGACTACATTCGATGCTGCCTGCAAGGTCGTCGAAGAGTTTGATTATCCCGTGATCGTAAGGCCGTCTTTTACCCTTGGCGGCACCGGCGGCGGCATAGCTTATAACCGTGAAGAGTTTGAGCGACTCGCAAAGCACGGTATGGATGCGAGTCCGACCGATGAGATACTTATAGAAGAATCGGTGATCGGCTGGAAGGAATTCGAGTTAGAGGTAATGCGTGATACCAAGGACAATGTAGTTATTATCTGCTCTATTGAGAATCTAGATCCGATGGGCGTGCATACAGGCGACTCGATAACCGTTGCTCCGGCGCAGACCCTTTCGGATAAAGAATATCAGCTTATGCGTAATGCGTCTCTGGATATCATCCGAGAGATCGGCGTTGATACCGGCGGCTCTAATATACAGTTCTCGGTCAATCCAAAGACCGGCGGTATATATGTTATCGAGATGAATCCGAGGGTATCGAGGAGTTCTGCCCTGGCCAGTAAGGCAACCGGCTTTCCTATAGCCAAGATCGCTGCCAAGCTCGCCGTCGGCTATACCCTTGATGAGATACCAAACGATATAACAAAGATGACGCCTGCCTCATTTGAGCCGACGATAGATTATGTCGTAACTAAGATCCCTCGTTTTACTTTTGAGAAGTTTCCGCATGCCGACTCTGTATTGACCACCCAGATGAAGAGCGTTGGTGAGGTCATGAGTATGGGCAGAACCTTTAAAGAATCATTTTTAAAGGCTCTGCGTTCCTTAGAGACCGGCGTCTCCGGGCTTGACCCTATAGTGCGCAAAGATCGTTCGGAGGTCTTTTTTGAGCCGACAGAGGAAGAGGCCGAAGAGATCGCTATGAACCTGAAAGTCCCTAGAGCCGAGCGTATGTATTACGTCGCCGATGCTATTCGTTCAGGTATGACGGTAGAGAAGATTCATGCCTTGACCGGCATAGATATGTGGTTCTTGAATAATATTAGAGAGATAATTGAACTTGAGGGTGAGCTCTACGGCGAAAGTAAAAAAGGCGAGCTAACGGCTGACTCAATACGTACGGCAAAGGAGTCTGGTCTTTCTTACGCAACGCTTGCGAGGATTACAGGTGAGGCAGAGGCCGCTATAACCGCACGCGCACACGCAGCAGGAATCAAGCCAGCCTATAAGTGTGTCGATACCTGCGCAGCTGAGTTCGAGGCACATACGCCGTATCTGTATTCAACATATGAAAGGCCTTTCTATAATATAAAAGACAAGACCGAACCGGCAGTCGAGTGCGAGGCCACACCTACCAAGAATAAAAAAGTAATGATCCTAGGTAGCGGCCCTAACAGAATCGGTCAGGGTGTTGAGTTTGATTACTGCTGCGTCCATGCAAGTTTCGCTCTTAAGGAAGAGGGCATAGAATCAATCATGCTCAACTGTAATCCCGAGACCGTCTCGACTGATTACGATACCTCTGACAGGCTTTATTTTGAGCCTCTGACCTTTGAAGATGTTATGGCCGTAATCGAGCGAGAAAAGCCCGACGGCGTTATCGTACAGCTAGGCGGGCAGACCCCGCTTAAGTTATGCGTAGCACTTGAGCGTGCGGGGGTGAAGATACTTGGCACTACGCCTGACTCAATAGATGAGGCCGAGGATAGAGAACGTTTCGATGCACTCTTGGAAAAGCTAAAGCTAAGACGACCTGAGAGTGGACTTGCGCGTAGCACCGAAGAGGCCGTAGCGGTCGCAGATAGTATCGGGTATCCTGTGATGGTAAGGCCGTCGTACGTGCTCGGCGGTCGAGCAATGGAGATCGTCTATAACGAAGATAGACTTAAGGAATATATGGCGCGTGCCGTGCTGGCCTCGCCAGAGCATCCCGTGCTTGTGGATAGCTTTTTAGAGGCTGCGACTGAGGTTGATGTCGATTGCGTAAGCGATGGCGAACTTGTAGTGATCGGAGCTATCATGGAGCACATAGAAGAGGCCGGTGTTCATTCCGGCGACTCGGCCTGCTCGTTGCCACCGTACTCACTTACGCAGGAGAGTCTCGCCGAGATTACCAGGCAGACAAAGGCTCTGGCAAAGGAGCTAAAGGTCGTTGGTCTTATGAATGTACAGTTTGCGGTAAAGGACGAGGTGATCTATATTATCGAGGTCAATCCGAGAGCATCCCGTACCGTGCCATTTGTCAGTAAAGCTATTGGCCGCCCACTTGCCAAGATAGCAACCAAGGTTATGACAGGTAGAACATTAACCGAGCTTGGCTTCACCAAGCAGATCCATCCGCCTTACGTCTCTGTAAAAGAAGCTGTCTTTCCCTTTATAAAGTTCCCGGGTGTCGATACTATCTTGAGCCCTGAGATGAAGAGCACCGGTGAGGTTATGGGTGTTGGCGACGGCTTTGGCAATGCCTTTGCAAAGGCGCAGATAGCCGCCGGTAATACCCTGCCGCTTGAGGGTAATGTCTTTATAAGTGTCAGAGACGCGGATAAAGAAGGGGTCTTGCATGTCGCGCGTGAATTAAAAGATATGGGCTTTAATATTCTGGCGACGCGCGGCACGGTGCGTGTTCTGGTAGAGCATGATATAGAGGCCGAGTATGTCCATAAGGTCAATGCCGGTAGGCCTCATATCGTCGATATAATAAAGAGCAGAAAGGTCGCGATGGTTATTAATACATCCTTTGGCGCAAAGAGCGTTGCGGATTCTTACTCGATTAGACGAAGCTCTATAGAGAATGGCATTCCTTATTTTACTACTATCGCAGGGGCGCATGCCGCAGCGCGCGGCATAAAGGCAAAGAAAAAAGAGGCCCTCGATGTTATGAGCCTTCAGGAGTATCACGAGCAGAACGAGGCCGCTATAAAGGCCTCGCTCTAAGAAAGATTGAAATTCCGTCTCTTAGTGTTTTTGGTTGTATCTCTGTGCTCAAGCGTAAACAGGTATCAGAGTATTTACTGACAATTAAACCTCCAATATGTCATGCTGAATTTAGTTCAGCATCTGTCTTAGAGGTTTTGAAGATATATTTTCTGAAATAAATTCAGGGTGTGGCTTTGATATCTCTGCAACTTCCAATCCCAGAGAGGTCTTCTTTTGAGGAGTACCTTTTATGCAATCCATGAATAGCGTTTTTCAAGGTCAAGGCCTGAACAGGCCTTTGCAATATGTAAAGGGCATTGGCCCAAAGCTTAGTGAGCGGCTTGCCAAGAAAGGCTTAACTACGATTGAAGACGCCTTGTATTTCCTTCCTATCAGATATGAAGATAGAAGCCTTATGACCTCAATCCGTGACCTTCAGATCGGTACAAGTGGCGGTGCTATCGGCGAGGTTATGGTAAGCGGCGAGGTTCGCTACGGCAGGCGCAGGGGCTTTGAGGTCGTTATAAGCGACGGGACCTCTATCCTCAAACTCAAGTGGTTCAACTTTAAACTTCAATATATAAAAGGCCGTTTTAAGCAGGGCGCAAAAATAAAGGTCTTTGGTAATGTCACGGCCTATGGTGCGCAGAAAGAAATCATCCATCCTGATATAGAGGTTGTCGAGGGTTCAGTCGATGACGACCCTCAGAAGACTTCTGGCGACGGCCTTGCAGGCG
>CAZUFI010000127.1:0-4875 GCA_964618745.1 uncultured Thermodesulfobacteriota bacterium
GCTTGCCCTGTTCATTATTTCAAATAGAAAAATAAAACTTTAAGCTTGCTTCTTGCCTAATGCACACCCTTATCATTCAGGTACGTACTGTATTCTTTGTCCGTGCCTGTTATATGTTCATGCACCCAGTCGCGCAGAAAGGTCAGGGCATCGATGGTCAGGCCTTTTTCATCTGCGTTAAGGCCTGCGTGCAGCTCTGCTACGTGACCTGTAAAGAAGTCGTGCTTTTTTTTATGCTCTTGATAATCAGGGTAATGATTGGTGCGCATAAGCTTTTCTTCCAGCTCAAAGTGATACCTGGTATATGACTCGAGTTCGGCGACGATATTTTGTATGATATCTTCGCCGTGGCCGACATTGGTGCCATCGTGCAGCTCGTTGAGTATCTTTATTAGTTTCTGGTGCTGCTCGTCTACATCTTTGATCTTTACGCTGTATTTTTCTAAGCTCCAAGCTATAAGTGCCATAAGTAGTATCTCCCCTGCTGTTAGATTTTCTGTCCGCTGTTAGGTTTCTTAATTCGGACCTCATTGTCTTTATTTTACCATCGTAGCGGTCTATCTTCAAGAAGTCGAAAGTATGATTTTTAAAGGACTTAACTGGTCTCTTTTGTTGTTGTTTTGTTATAGATCTCCCCGAATTATATGTGTCGGGTTTACCTACTATATATCGATTATATTTAGATTATCGCTTGCTTTTGTTGTTTTCTTAAGTTTTTTTTCAGCAACTCGGTTTGTCGAGAGTCTGGTTTTATCTAAAAGAGAGTCACGAAGATCTTTAAAAACTGCATATACCCCTTGTTTTTATTATATATCGGTGTTATTATTTTTTGTGCATTATTGGCTTTTATTTCGATGATTATCTGGAGGGTTTTGGTATGGGTTGTAGTGAGGTAGGTGGAGAGCCGCTGGCAGGAAAAGGGCTGAGTCCGGCGGATATAGGGACCAAGGTTCTTATCTTTGGTAAGGATTCTTGTCCGTATACAATGGCAGCGCGTAAGCATTATGAAGAGCGCGATTATGAGGTTGAGTACGTTGATGTCTCCAAGCATGCCGATGGTATGCGAATGATGGAGCAGTTCAGCGGTGGGCGCGATGTGCCGGTAATGGTAGAGAATCTAAAGACCGGAGCAAAGATAACGGTTGGCTTTGGCGGTACGTGAGGGGTTTAACTCGGGCTGTAGGTTATAGCCCATCTCACGTTCATCAACGTCGTCGGGGGCGCAAATAAATACCGATAAGTAGCTGTTGTTCTAGGGTGGTTTCTACGGGGAGCTTAAGTTGCTCCCCGTTTTGTGTTTGTGCTTTAAGGTATTCGGATTTAGAAATAGTTAAAAAAACAAGTTATAATAAGGAGATAATATTATGGAGAGAACACTGTCGATTGTTAAGCCAGACGGCGTGAAGAAGAATATAGTAGGAGAGGTTATCAGCAGGTTTGAAAAGGCCGGGCTTAAGGTAGTAGCACTTAAGATGACTGAGCTTTCAGCGGCCTGCGCAGAGGGCTTCTATGAAGTACATAAAGAAAGGCCTTTTTTCGCAAGCCTTACCGAGTTTATGACCTCCGGCCCGATTGTGCCGATGATACTTGAGGGTGAGGATGCTATAAAGAAGGTTCGTGATCTGATGGGTGCTACCAATCCGGCTGATGCAGCCGAGGGTACGATAAGAAAGGACTTCGCGGATTCGATAGAGGCCAATATTGTCCACGGTTCGGACGCCCCGGAGACGGCGGCATTTGAGACTGCTTATTTCTTCGGTAAAGAGAATGAGTGTGCCGGTAGCTAGAGTTATTAAAAGGGGAGGTACTAGGGGGATAAGATGGAAAAAGAAAAGATAGAAAAAATCAAATTGAATTACGGCTTTACCTCGCAGGATGCCAAAAACCTGCGTGGGCTCTTGCCTCTTATGCAGATGCATCGTGAGAAGTTTGTCCACGAGATGTATCATTATATAAAGGACCTGGATGATGCCGAGAAGTATCTTAAAAATCAAGATATAGTCGAGCGACATCAGAAGGCCCTTGGCGAGTGGTTTATGAATACCTTTGCGGGTGACTACGGCTTTGCGTACTTCAGCGAGCTGGAGCGTGTGGGAATGGCGCATGTAAAGGTCGGGCTTGAGGCGCATTACGTTAATGCCTCTATGCATTTTTGTAAGCGTTTTATTCAGAATTTACTACGCGCCGAGATTCAAGACCAGCAGGAACGTGCTTACCTGATGGGTTCGCTCGATAAGATACTCGATATAAACCTTGATATCTTTACGAGCTCTTATATAGATGAAGAAAAGCGTACTATCTTTCTCTCGCATAAGCTTGAGTCTTTACTTATTCGGTCGGCAAAGCGTTTTACCTACGGGCTGAACCTTATCCTTGTTATAGGTCTTGTAGGTCTTGGCGGTATGGTCTTGTGGCTTGTTGGTTATGACCTTATGCATGTCTTTGACGGTAATATTGAGAAGGGACTTCTGGCAACTCTCGGAAGTCTATTGATGCTATGGGTCGTCATTGAGCTTATGGATACCGAGATAGAACACCTTCAGGGTAAGAAGTTCGCTATAAGGGTCTTTATTAGCGTCGCACTCGTTGCGATGATCAGGAAGATACTGATCTCAACGCTTGCCCACGGCGAGGTAAAGACCCAGCTCTCGCTTATGGCGGGGCTTGCCGTGCTCGGCGGTGTTTACTGGCTGATATCAAAGGCCGATAATATTAAATAGAATGCTTTAATATTACTATAAGGCCGGTTGCCCCCGCTTGAGACGGGTTTCAAATGGCAGCCGGCCTTTTTTATTTGTATCACCCCGGTAGTTCAAATAGATCAAAGTATAATTATATGACCTTTATAGATAAAAAAACCGATATAGGCCTGAGCCATAAAGACCTCAAAGATCTGGATAAGGCAGGGCTTACCTCTCTAATGGAGAGCCTTGGCGAGAAGCCATATCGCGCTCGCCAGCTCTATGACTGGATCTTTCACAAAGGTGTCTCTTCCATCACGGAAATGACGGATCTCGCGCTCTCACTTAGAGAGCGTCTTACAGAAGAAGGTTATCATCTGGGCGCACCCGAGCTTATTCAGGAGCGTGTAAGCCGTGACGGTTCTATGAAGCTTGTCTTGGCTTTTAATGACGGCGAACAGGCCGAATGTGTCCTTATCCCGGACGAGAACAGGCTGACCCTCTGCATTTCTTCGCAGAGCGGCTGCGCTCTGGGTTGCGAGTTCTGCGTGACGGGCCTTACGGGTCTTGGCACAGGTGGCAGCATAGGGCGTAACCTTACCCTTGGTGAACTCATCTCGCAGGTACGTGCGGGCGAGGCCCTAGTGCGAAAAGGGCTCTTTCCGGGTCATATATCTATAACCAATATCGTCCTTATGGGGATGGGCGAGCCGCTCCTGAACCTTGATAATGTTGTAAAGTTTATTGGTATCCTGACTGATCAGGGTGGTATGGGGTACGCAGCGCGTAGGGTTACTTTATCAACAGCTGGGATAGTCCCTGCGATAGCCGAGCTTGGCAGGCGTAGCCCCGGAATAAACCTCGCCGTCTCGCTCAATGCCGCAACCGATGAGATGCGCGACTGGCTGATGCCGATAAATAAAAAATATCCTCTAAAGCAGCTTATTCTTGCCCTGCGCGAATACCCACTTAAAAAAAGACGACGCATCACCATTGAATACGTCCTTATGAAGGGACTTAATGATACCGATAAAGACGCAAAGAGGCTGGCAAGGCTACTGCGCTACGTCGAGTGTATGATAAACCTGATACCCTTTAATCCTTTTCCAGGTACCGAGTTCGAGCGTCCAGATGACGACGAGGTCGTTCGCTTTCAGCACCTGCTCCTGGAAGAAGGTTATACAGCCTATATTCGCGCCAGTCGAGGCCCTGATATAGGGGCTGCCTGCGGTCAATTAGGTGCAAAGCGCAGGGATTGATTGTTGAGACAGGCCACGGTGAATTACCTTGACCCTAAGGCCCTGTTAGTGTTAAAAAATAACGTTACGCGTATTTATAAATACCCCAAGGAGTTTAGCTAAATGTCAGAAGTAAATAGCAGGAAAGTAGTCGGAGTTATCGGAGGCAGCGGCCTCTATGAGATAGAAGGTTTAACTGATATTAAAAGGGTCGCCGTTGATACGCCTTTTGGTGCGCCCTCGGATGAGTACTTAACCGGCACGCTCGGAGATACTCCGATGGTTTTTTTGCCAAGGCACGGGCGAGGTCATAAGGTAACACCGAGCGAGATAAATTATCGCGCTAATATCTACGGTATGAAAAAACTCGGTGTCGAGCGACTTATATCGGTCTCGGCTGTCGGTAGTATGCGCGAGGATATCGAGCCCGGAGATATGGTGATCGTCGATCAGTTCTTTGATAGGACCAACAAGCGAGTAAGTTCTTTCTTTGGTAATGGTGCGGTCGGGCATGTGGAGTTCGCAGAGCCGGTCTGTGCGTGTCTGGCAGATACTCTCTATGATGCTTCTGTCAAGGCCGGAGCAAAGGTCCATAAAGGCGGTACTTATATCTGTATAGAAGGGCCTCATTTTTCGACAAAGGCCGAGAGTAAGATCTACAGAAGCTGGGGCGTCGATGTTATAGGCATGACCAATATCCCCGAGAGTAAGCTTGCCCGTGAAGCAGAGATCTGCTACGCAACGGTCGCCTTATCGACCGACTATGACTGTTGGCACGAGGGTGAAGAATCAGTGACAGTTGATATGATCCTAGAGACACTCGGCAATAACGTCGCAATGGCACGCAGCATCATAAAAACGGTAGTCCCAATGATAAGTGTTGATCGTAACTGCGGCTGTGTAGATGCAATGGAGTATGCACTCTTGACAGAGAAAGAGGCCATACCTGAGAAGAC
>CAZUFI010000128.1:0-4725 GCA_964618745.1 uncultured Thermodesulfobacteriota bacterium
TGACATCGGCTACGATACCGGGCAGGCTCAGGCATCCTTCTTCAAAGACGACCTCACCCTCGCCACTTATTATCTCCGGGTTTACGAGCTTTAGCAGATACCGGGCATGTCCTGCCTGACCAGCTTCGTCCTCATTGGCCAGCTCCTCTACCGCCCGCTCGGCCTTTATCTCTGATACGCTCTTTATCTCGGCATCCGCTCCGACCTCTTTATCAGGAACATCAAGAACAATAACACGGCGCGCGACACCTACCTGGGTAGCGGCGAGGCCAAGCCCGGCCTCTTTATACATCGTCTCTATCAGATCCTTTATAAGCTCACGGACCTCGTCATCTACCTCGTCAATAACAGCCGCCTTGACCTTAAGTGCCGGATCAGGATATTTCAAAACCTCTCTTAAAGCCATTCAGTAAATCTCCCTATAAAAAAACCTAATATTATATTATACCTTAAAGAGAGCTTTTTTAATAGCAGAAGCTATACCGTCATTAATGGGTCTATATCAACGATAAGCCCTATACCGCCCGGCGGCTTACCAACGCCCGTCAATAATAATCGCAGGAAACGATTCATAACCTTTGCGTCAGCGGCCTTTACTAGCATCTGGAGGCGAAACCGACCCTTTATCCTCGCTATCAGCATCGGGGCCGGGCCAAGCACCATGACCTCGCCCCCTGCCTGTTGCTGGCTGGCCTGAGCGGCCCTTTGAAGAGTCTTAGAAAACCGCAGAACCGCACCCTCACCAGAGCCCTCTATCCGAATGGCAGTAAGCCTTTTCTTCGGAGGATAGCCAAGCTCGTCCCTAAGGGCAAGCTCGGCCTCAAAAAACCCCTCGTAGTCATGGTCGGCAGCACTCTTTAGGCAGTCATTATGAGGGCTAAGGGTCTGTACAACGACACGGGCCGGCTTTTCGCCCCTACCGGCCCTGCCCGAGGCCTGCGAGATAAGCTGAAAGGTCCGCTCGGCACTCCTGAAATCAGGCATATTCAGAGACGTATCGGCTGAAATCACACCGACCAGCGTAACCTCTGGAAAGTGATGCCCCTTTGAGACCATCTGCGTACCTATCAAGACATCAATACGACCAGCCTCGACATCCCCCAGGATTCGCATAAGTGAGCCCTTACGGCGCGTCGTGTCTCTATCGAGCCGCGCTACGCGCGCCTCGGGGAAGAGCCTGCGCACCTCTTCCTCTACCTTCTCCGTACCAAGCCCCGGGCTTGCAAGCTCGCCGCTCTTGCAAGCAGGACAGGCATTAGGCGTCGCCATCGTCATATCGCAGTAATGGCATTTAAGCAGGTTATCGCCCTTATGGCACGTCAGGCTTACCTCGCAGTTGGTGCACCTGATGACCTCACCGCAGTCCCTACATATAAAAAAGTTAGAAAAACCCCGCCTGTTGAGAAAAAGAATTACCTGCTCTTTTTTATCCAGAGCCTCCTGCATGAGTCGCTCCAGACGCTCGGAGATAACATCCTTTACCCCCCGCATATCAAGCAGCTCGATATCAGGGAGAGTTCCGCCACCGACACGCCCGCTTAGGCGCAGCGGCGTTATACGCCCTTCCTTTGCATTGGTAAAACTCTCAAGCGAGGGCGTTGCAGAACCCAGCACGACCGTAGCCCCTAAGATCTTACCGAGCATCAGGGCAGCGTCACGCGCATTATAACGGGGACTCTCGGACTGCTTATACGACGGGTCATGCTCTTCGTCCACAATAATAACGCCTATATCAGCAAGAGGCGCAAACAAGGCCGAACGAGCACCTATGACGATATCGGCCTTGCCCGACCTGATCTTTTGCCACTGATCGTACCTCTCGCCCTCAGACAAAGAACTGTGCACAACAGCGACCCTGCCCGGAAAAAGCCAGGTAAGATAAGAAAACAACGTACCCGTAAGGGCTATCTCAGGAACTAGAACCAGAGCGTGCTTGCCGTTCTTTACGACCTCTTCTATTACCTTCAGATATACAAGCGTCTTGCCGCTCCCTGTTATGCCGTACAAGAGATAGGGCGCAAAGCCCTTGCCAAGCCCTGCGAAGATCTTCTCTATCGCAACTGCCTGCTCCTGCGTCGGAGCAAAATCAGAGGGACGCGCAGCAAGCCCTGCAAAGGGATCTCGCTCTACCTCAGCCTCACCGACCACGGCGATGCCTTTTTCTTTCAGGCCCTTTACCGCAGAGTCTACCGAACCAAAATTATCTCTTAATACCTTAAAAGTTGTCTTGCCGTTTTTAGCCAGAAACTCAGCTACCTTCATCTGGAGCGGAGACCTTTTTAAATCATCTAACGCAGTTTCAATATCAATAGCCAGCTCGACCGTTCTCTCTGTCTTGGCCTTTGCTCCGCCCTTTATCTTTAGTTCTTCTTTTATCAGGCCGTCACGTTTCAGACGCCCTACAAGGCCATAAAAACCAACCTGTTTTATCTTTTTCTGAAGCGTTGACACGACCACGCCCGTGCCAACGGCATTAAGCAGCAAAGCTGCCTTCCCTGCCTTACCCTCTTTAAGCACCTGTTTGCCATCCTCAGTCAGGGTCAGGTGTCTGCAACTCTTCAGGTTCAGCATCGGCGGATGGATCAGTGGAAAGACCTCGCCCGGAGCTGCCATATAATAAGTAGATATCCAACGGAGGAATTTAAGATGTTTTGCATCAAATAGAGGGGCGGTATCGAGGATATCCTGAATGCGCTTTGTCTTTACAGCGGCATCCAGATTGGCTTCTTTCTTAAGAGCCACGACGTAGGCCGTAATAACACGCCCTGCGAAAGGGACCAAGACCCTCTGGCCGACCTTGATGACAGGGCGCAACTGCTCTGGCACCTCATAGGTGAAGAAGCCGTCGAGCGGCAAAGGTACTGCTAGATCAGCGTAGATGGTCAATTTATTATACTTTATTAATGATTTTTTTGAGGATATTAATAGCGAGATTGCTTCGTCGCTTCGCAGCCCGTTGCGAGGCTACGTGCCGTAAACTCCTCGCAATGACAAAAACAACTGACAGAATACTACCTTAACAAATCGGCAAAAACAACCAACAAGACTACTCGACCCACTCGTCCTGAATATCACCGTAGTCTACCTGGGTCTGGTCCTCGAACCTTGCATGCTCGTGCATAAAGGTCAGATGCACATCGCCGGTCGGGCCGTTACGCTGCTTCCTTACAAGTATCTCGGCCTTGCGCCTAACGCCACATGTACAGAGATCCGCCGGACAATCGCACGGCTTGTAGACCGATTCCCTATAGACAAACATAACCACATCGGCATCCTGCTCGATAGCGCCGGATTCTCTAAGGTCAGATAAGACCGGCTTACTATCCTCGCGCTGCTCGGTACGCCGGGACAACTGCGAGAGAGCAATGACCGGGATTTTGAGGTCCTTTGCTAGAGCCTTTAAAGACCTTGATATCTCACTGATCTCTTGCTCACGGCTATCGACGCGCCCCTTGCCACGCATAAGCTGCAAGTAATCTATTACGATAAGCTTTAGGCCAAGCTCGTTTTTCCACCTGCGACACTTTGCACGCAACTCCAGAGAGCTCTGCGCCGGAGTGTCGTCTATATAGATCGGTGCTTCCGATAAGGTCCCGGCGGCTGTTGCGAGCCTTGACCAATCCTCGTCATTTAATCTACCGTTGCGAAGCCTTTGCAGATCGACCTTGGCACGAGAGGCGAGCATCCTCTGCGTCAGCTGCTCTTTACTCATCTCCAGCGAAAAGAATGCCACCGGCTCGCCGTTCTCAATAGCTGCGTTCTCGGCGATATTAAGGGCAAAGGCCGTCTTTCCCATACTCGGCCTTCCTGCAAGTATTATAAGGTCCGAGGGCTGCAAACCCGAGGTCAACGTATCCAGATCCTTATACCCGCTGGCAACACCTGTTATATGGTTCTTATTGGCATAGAGTTTTTCTACGGTCTCAAAGGTATCTTTGATAATATCTTTTAGGGCGTAGTAAGATTTTTTCGTGCGATCCTGCGAGACGCGAAATATAATCGTCTCGGCCTCATCAATAAAATCCTCGATAGAGTCGCCGCCCTCGTAGCCACGCGTCACAATCTGGGTAGCAGCACCGATAAGTTCACGCAAGAGGCAACGCTCTTTAACGATCCTTGCGTAGTAATTTATATTAGCTGCCGTCGGGGTAGCCTCGACAATAGATGCGATATACGATATACCGCCGACAGAGTCGAGCACGTCAGAGTCCGAGAAAAGATCTGATAAGGTAATGACATCTACAGGGGTACTACGCTCAAAAAGCACCGCCATACCCTTAAAGAGAGCCGCGTGAACAGGGCTATAAAAATCCGTCCCATCCGGGCGGAGAAGTTCAAGAACCTTGTTGATGCCCTCTGTATCCAGAAGCACCCCGCCAAGGACTGCCTTCTCGGCCTCTAGGTTATGAGGCAAGACCTTATAACGCTTGTCTTTTTCTTCCTGTAAACTTACCGCCATATCAATGCCCCGTAACTCTCAAATAAAAAAACCGTCTGATACTCTCTACAAAAGCCATCCAAGATGGCCAGTAGCAGTCCCAGACGGTTCTGTTTTGTTCTATATTTTATATAACTCTATACTTCTTTTGTTGACTCGGCTGCGACTGGCTCTGCGGCGGCTGCCTCAGTGGAAGCTGCCTCAGTGGAAACTGCCTCTGCCGGTGCGTCACCTTCTGTAGCGGCTGCTGTTTCGTCAGCGGATGCTGCCTCGGCTTCCGGGGCTAC
>CAZUFI010000129.1:0-4710 GCA_964618745.1 uncultured Thermodesulfobacteriota bacterium
ACGGTGCAAAAGACAAATCACCTGCGGTGGAGCAAAGCACCTACGGTGCAAAAGATCAGCCACCTGAGGTGGGACAAAGTACTTACGGTGCGGTAAGACAATCACCTGCGCTACATGTAAAGGAGCAGAGCACCTGCGGTGCGGTAAGACAACCACCTGCAAAGGGGCAGGCAGATAGTTCAGCACTAATTAATCTCAAGGGTTTTTCCTTTAAGGATATGGTATCTACTTTAAGGTAGAGTGATTGTCAATTAAGTTAACTCAGGCAAGTTAACTCAGGAGGTGGTTATGGGTCAATGTGATTCGCAAGGAGATAATAAAAAAGATGCAGTATGCGACACAAAAAAGGAGCATCACTGCTCTGTCTGCGGAAAATTAAATCCAGCTACGATATGCCATGCCTGTGAAGACAAGATAAGGGCGGAGGCTACGGAGCACAAGAGGGATATAGAGAAGAAGTAGGAGCGTTAGGGCAGGCCATGTGGTGCGCTTGAAGAATTACTTGCCCGCTTAAAGCCAGGAGGTAAGTTATGGGTAACGAAGAGTCCAGAAAGGGTTATGTTGCAAAGGTTTTTAGGGAGGCCTTTAAGTCAGAGATGGATGGTCATGTCTTTTATGCCCATGCGGCAGAGCTAACCAGCGACGAGTTTGGAAAGGGCGTCTTTAACCGCCTTGCCGCCGAGGAGTTGATGCACCTCGACGCTATCCGTACTATAGCCGAGTCGCTTGAGAAGGGCGGCGAGTGGATGAACTACAAAAGTGCCCTTCAGGCAGCGACCACCGAAGAAAAAGAATCGACCTTCTTTCCCGGTGAGAACCAACTCATGGAAAAACTCAAGGACGATCAGAGTGATATTAATGCCGTATCCATTGCAATCGAGAATGAAGAGCGTGCCGTTGAGTTCTATTCCGATCTTCTAAAGGGAGCGGATACGCCTGAGGAGAAGGTCTTCTTGACCGAGATACTTGAGATGGAGAAGGTTCATTTAAAGTTGCTGCGTTGGGAGTACGAGGGCCTTCTTAAAGACGGTTTCTGGGGCGACTTTATGGAGTTCAGCGTGGAGAAGGAGCTTAGCTAGCAGATGAACGATGTCATAGTTGTCGGCTTGGGACCGGCTGGGTCAACCGCTGCTTATCGGTTGGCCTCAATGGGCTATAAGGTTGTAGCCCTTGATAAGGAGAGCTTCCCCCGCTATAAATCCTGCGGGGGCTGCGTCTCGACAAAGATAGATGCTATAAAAGACTTTGATTTTTCGCATCTGATAGAGAGCACAGTTAGTGGTGCGATCTTCAGTTTTAAGGTCCATAATAGCCTTGATATTCTCTCTGATAAGCCTTTGGGGTATAATGTCAGGCGCGATCTCTTTGATACTTTTCTGGTTGAAAAGGCGCGGGAGGCTGGAGCGAAGATACTGGAGGAGCGTAGGGTCAAGGACTTTATCTCAACCCCAAACTCGGTTACGGTGATCACCGATACGGGTGAGGCCTTTAAGGGTAAATTTCTGGTCTGCGCCGATGGCTCGATCGGAGGTGTGGCAAGGCAGCACTTTGGCTTTGATTCTAAAGAGAGTGCGATATCTCTAACCTCAGAGGTCCCCTACGATGCCTCTATGGTAGAGGATATGATGGGAAAGCTATATATAGATTTCGGCTCAGTTCCTCATGGTTACGCATGGATCTTTCCAAAGAAAAAATATCTTTCAGTCGGCGTGGCAGGCGACGCGCGTTACTTGAAGGGGCGTAAGTTGCAAGATTGTTTTGAGGCCTTTACCCGGGACCATAGGGTTCTTAAGGACTTTGATATAGAGGAGAGGAAGGGTTGTACTATTCCGTTCTTTTATAAAGGAATGCCGCCGGTGACCAAGGGGCGTGTGCTGGCTGTTGGAGATGCCGCGCATATGGTAGACCCATTCCTTGGCGAGGGAATATACTTTGCCATAAAGTCTGCGCAGGTCGCTGCGGAGGCCGTCGAGGGGTGTCTATCGAAGAAGACTAATACGTTATCCCATTACAATGACTGGGTTAGGAACGATATTGCCAGGGAATTTATAGCACTGGGAAAACTCAGTAAACTTATATTTAACTATCCTAGACTCTGGTTTGGCCTGATCGAGCGTAACCCGGATATAATGCTCAGGTATTTTGATGTTATACG
Source organism: uncultured Thermodesulfobacteriota bacterium (assembly GCA_964618745.1). Lineage (GTDB taxonomy): Bacteria > Desulfobacterota > GWC2-55-46 > GWC2-55-46 > DRQE01 > JAJRSM01. The sequence goes on from CAZUFI010000129.1 coordinate 2,156, forward strand.
GGGAGGGACTCAGGCCGAGGAGTTTTATAAGTGGGTCTTTTCAAAGGTTAAGAAAAAACCATGGAAGGTGCTCCGTGGTTTAATGGGTGGTCGTGCCAAGGGGCAGATGTAGGGTTTGCTAAACCGTAGTGGTCGGGAGGTTCTTGTATGAAAAGGGTGGTTTTCTTGTTGTTGGTAGGGTTGGTGGCTTTTGTTTTTACGACATCGGATGCATTGGCCGAGCCAAAGAAAAAGTGTTCGGCCGATGGTAAAAAACATGAAAGGTCTTATAAAGACGGCTCTCATAGTGTATCGTTCTTTGATAAGATGATAAAAAAGCTGGATTTAAGTGACGATCAGTTGGTTGAAGCAAATAAGCTTAAGAATACTTATAAGAAAGAGGCTATCACGCAGAAGGCCGAGATAAAGGTCGCAGGCATTGAGTTGCAGGAACTGCTTACGGCAGATAAGGTCGATCTTAAAAAGGTCGAGCGCAAGATTAAAGCTATATATGATATGAAGGCCGATCTAAAGGTCTATCGTATAACAGAGATGGAGAGCTTTAAGAAGTTACTTACGCCAAAGCAGAAAAAGAAACTTAAGTCCTGCATCCTTAAAGGTGGCCCTCATTATGATAAAGGGGACAAGGGTGCTTCGCATCATTAAATAAGCGTAAAGATGTTGGAAGCTGTATCGTAGTCTATTAATCAGAGAGGGGGTGGTCTGATGAAGAGGTTTATGTTGCCTAGAGTTGCAAATTGCAGTGATGGCGCACGATTCGAGTCCCGGCACGACCTAAAACTGCTGCTTAGGAAGCAAGGTTTGATATAAAGACTCTGCTTTAAGTGGCTGTTATTGTCACTTAAGGTAGTTGTTCTTTATAAATAAGTACTTAGGAGTGGATATGCTGAAAAAAAGGTTCTTGTTTGCAGGTTTTGTCCTGTTGGTCTCTGTCTTCATGGCTGCAAATGTCTTTGCAGCATCTGAGATGAAGTATAAAGAAAAGGCGGATGTGCCTCGTATGACGGTTGATGAACTAAAGGCCAAGATTGCCAGTGGTGCTGAGGTCTATGTCCTTGATCTACGTACCGGTGCTTCTTATGATAGAAGCCCGGTGAGGATACAGGGCGATATCCGTTCGATGTTCGGAGAGCTTGAAGAAAAGACAAAAGATATTCCTAGGGACGGCGAGGTCATTACTTACTGTACGTGACCAGCCGAATCATCCAGTGCCCGTGCGGTACTGATCCTACAGAACTTTGGCTTTACAGATATGAAGGCCCTTACAGGCGGTTTTGCCGAGTGGCTTCGCTTGGACGGTCCTGTCCAAAATAAGTAAGTTTTAATAACTCTTTATTAGATTTAATAGCTATAACGCCCGCTAACTTAATGGTTAGCGGGCGTTTTGTTTTTTATCAGGCATAGCAGCCAGTGTCTTTTCAATCTCACAACCAATTCTGGTTGTGATGTTTTTGCCTTGTCTTAATGTTGTGTAATAAAAGTCATTCATCTTAATAAAGTAAGTAGTTAATGTGTTTAAGTGTCGGGTTTTTTTACACTTTCCAGATGAGCCATATTGTTACAAGTAAGTCTTCAATGAATATAAGAACTTATGTTTTTGGCATGGTTTTTGCAGGACTATATCTTGTAATTAAAATACAATATGGTCTTAACTTACACGTAAGTATTTGATTAAACAGCGGGGGGGGGCTATGAAAAAGATTTTATTTGCTTTATTTTTATCTGTATCGGTTTTGTTTAGTTATGCAGGAGTGGCAAATGCCATTACGTATACGTCTTACACAGACTACGCAGCTTGGTCAAGTGCCGCAGGTGCGACAACTATTGAGGATTTTACCGGCGAAACAACTGGTTCGTTCATCAGTAGAGACTTCGGTGATTTTGATGCTCAGCTTTTCAATCAATCTGCAAGTTATTTGCCTGAAATCGTTAACGAAGAGCTTAGAATTCAAAGATGGAACAGTAACTCGTATCTGCAAATTGAGTTCGACGATAATATCCAGTCCTTGGGTTTTGACTGGAGGAATACCGATAACAGCAGTGACTCTATTGAGCTGATTATAGGCGGTGATATCTGGGACTTTGGTCCTAGCCAATCCAGTGGCTTCTTTGGTCTCATAGCATCCGGTGGTACATTCGATACGGTAGCCTTTAGCGATTCTGCTGGCAATGGCGGTGCTTTGGGGTATGGCTACATTGATAACATTGAGTATGCTGTTGTCAGTAACCCGATTCCTGAACCATCTACATATATATTGCTAGGCACTGGCATAGCAGGGCTTATTGTGTGGAGAAGGAAGAGAAAGCTTAAAGGATAAAATGTAAATAATCATTTGTTTGCGATGATTTTAAAACCCATCGGCCTAAAAGGCCGATGGGTTTTTTTATTGCTAAGAGCTGTTTTTATATCTTAAGTAGACCTGTTATATATTGTTTGTTCTAAATATGCTAATAACATCCTAGACTTAGGGCTTGAGATTGGTTATAATATACTAAAGCAATAGTTATTAAGTCTAGATTATTGCAGCATTTTAAGTGGTTGCCAGTACTTCGGG
>CAZUFI010000130.1:0-4668 GCA_964618745.1 uncultured Thermodesulfobacteriota bacterium
GGTTTGGGATGGCGTATATTGTTATCTTCACTGAATGTACCCGTGTAATTTGTTTAATATTTGCGTAAGGGCTTTGCCCTAGCGCAGTGAGTTTGCGCCTGTGGCTCAACTGGATAGAGCTACGGACTACGAATTCGTCGATTGGGGGTTCGAATCCCTCCAGGCGCACCAATATAGAACCCCTTGATATGATTGAAAACTCAGTCGTATCAAGGGGTTTTCTCATTTCAGGAGCTCCTTGACAGCATTCCTACAATACCCCGTTATACCCTGTAGCTTACTTTAACGAGGCACAATATAGGCACAATCCCTCCAGGCGTAATATAGATTTTGTTTTGGGGTGGGGAGGTACCGAAAGTCCAAAACTAGTATATTACTTACTGGTAATTATAATAAAGACCGTTGGGTTTCGCTATGGACTCTGCCCTTGCGCTCTACCCAACCTACAAAACCTGAACCTATGCAATGGTTTTATGTAGGGCAACCCTTCAGGGTTGCGTCTTTATGGGTTGAAGGGCTTGGTGGCGCACTAAGGTTGCGCTCCGAGTGTAGAATACAGGAACTTATATAAGTGAAGAAAAGAGTATAAGGCCTTAGAGGTCTGTAAGGCAAGCACTTGTTTGTAAAGAATAAAAAGGACTTTTTTTTGCCATCCCCCCTTGACAAAACCAATAATTCAGAGATAGTTATCTATAAAGATATATGATGTTGAAACCTTTGTTCCTTAAAGTGCTTCTTTATACTTGACAAAATTACTTTGGTATGCGATAAAAGAGACCTGTTAGATCTTGTTTGTCGTGCCGAGGCACTGCTTTGTTGTTTTTTGTTTGTGCGCGTGGCTTTACGGCAGTGTCATATAGGAGACTATTATTTAAGTATCAAGGGGGTGGCAAGTTTTTTTGCCGGCCTTTTATATAAGAGGCAAGAAGCGGAGGTATCTGGAGTGGGCCTGGGTCTAATTCAGGGGGAAAGTAATCTTTAACGAATTACTGGAAAACAACGGGAATCTACTATCGTTGGGGTTTAGAGGCCGAGGGTAGTAGGGGAAGCTGGGGTTAAGGCCTAGTTTGTTACTGAGAGTAGGTTTTTGCATTACTAAATAAAAGAAGAATTACCAAGAGTCTAAGACAGGTTGATCCCGTCTATGACGGGTAGGACGCTCAAAGGAGGGCTTTTTTATGTCAGAGGAAGTAAAACCTAAATATGATGATGCGATAGTCAAGAAGTTTTGCATCATGGCAGTTGTTTGGGGCATCGTTGGAATGCTGGTCGGTGTTATCGCAGCAGCACAACTTGCCTTTCCGGCTGTTAATATGGATCTGCCGTTTTTAACATTCGGCAGGATCCGTCCGTTACATACAAATGCGGTAATCTTCGCATTTGGCGGTTGCGTTCTTTTTGCAGCGATCTATTACTCGTTGCAGAGGACAATGCTTGTGCCTTTATTTAACAAGACAATATCTAATATTACCTTCTGGGGATGGCAGTTGATTATCGTTCTCGCAGCCCTTACTCTTCCGCTGGGTATGACCCAGGGTAAGGAGTACGCAGAGTTGATCTGGCCTATAGATATCCTGCTGGCGATTGTCTGGATACTGCTGGGGGTTAACTTCTTCGGCACTATCAAGAGAAGGAAGGTCAAGCACATATATGTCGGAAACTGGTTCTTTATGGCCATGATTATAGCCGTGACCTTGCTGCATGTCGTTAACTCACTTGCCATACCTGTCTCATGGACCGAGTCTTATCCGATCTACGCGGGTGTGCAGGATGCGATGGTACAGTGGTGGTATGGTCATAATGCAGTTGGCTTCTTCTTGACGGCAGGGTTTCTGGGGATTATGTATTACTTCCTGCCCAAGCAGGCAAAGTTGCCGATCTATAGTTACAGGCTCTCGATCCTGCATTTCTGGACCTTAATATTCCTTTATGTCTGGGCCGGGCCTCATCATCTGCTCTATACAGCATTGCCGGATTGGACGCAGACGCTGGGGATGAGCTTTAGTATTGTCCTGCTTGTTCCTTCATGGGGAGGAATGATAAACGGATTAATGACCTTAAAGGGCGGATGGAACAAGCTTCGGACCGATCCGATCCTGAAGTTTATAATCGTAGCGATCACCTTCTACGGTATGAGTACCTTTGAAGGGCCTATGATGGCGATACGTACGGTAAATGCACTTTCTCATTATACGGACTGGACCATTGGTCATGTCCATAGTGGAGCACTTGGCTGGGTTGCGATGATAAGTATCGGCGCACTCTATTATATGATCCCTCGTGTTCTGGATAAGAAGGCTATGTATAGCAAAGGACTTATTAACCTGCACTTCTGGATGTGCACAATCGGCGTTGTCGTCTATGTCATTGCCATGTGGGTCTCGGGTATTACGCAGGGACTTATGTGGAGAGCCGTGACCGATGATGGCTCGCTTGCCTTTACATTTACCGAGACGGTAGCTGCGATGCATCCTTATTATGTAACGAGGCTTATCGGTGGCTTTATCTTCTTCGCGGGTATGTTGGTTATGGCATATAACTTTATCATGACCGCAAAGACTGGTGAAAGGAGGGCTGCATGAAACATTCAGAACTAGAAAAGAAAGGCCTTCTAATGGCCATACTGGTAATCATAGTTATAAGCATCGGCGGACTTGTCGAGATAACACCGCTCTTTTTCTTGAAGAGCACGATACCGCCGCTGGAGAATGTAAGACCGTATAGCCCGCTAGAGTTGGAGGGGCGTGATATTTATGTTAAAGAGGGTTGCTATAACTGTCACTCTCAGATGATAAGGCCATTTAGGGCCGAGACGCTCAGGTACGGTCCGTATTCAAAGCCTGCTGAGTCGCGCTACGATCATCCATTCCAGTGGGGCTCTAAGAGGACAGGGCCGGATCTGGCAAGGGTCGGCGGAAAGTACCCTGACTCGTGGCATGTTCAGCATATGAAGGACCCGAGAAGTCTCGTGCCCGAGTCGATTATGCCGAACTACCCGTGGCTGGAGACGACAGCTTTGGACTACTCTAAGATAGAGACGAAGATGCGTGCTCTGCGAATGGTCGGTGTGCCTTATACCGACGCTGAGATCGCAGAAGCAAGAAAAGGGCTGGTTGGCAAGACAGAGCTGGATGCCATGATAGCTTACCTGCAGATGCTTGGCACTGCTGTTACGGAGGACTAGTGATGGAAGAGATACTTGTATATACAAAGAGCGGAGTTCTTGTTTATTTTACCCTAGTATTTGCGGCCATTGTGGTCTGGACATTCCTGGGTAGAAATAAAAAGAACTTTGAAGAAGCTAAGAAAATTCCGCTTATTGAAGACTAGGCGAAGGAGGATAAAGTGCCAAAAAAAGTAGAACACTCCGTAGACGGCATTGAGGAGTATGATAACCCTATACCAAAGTGGCTGATGTGGTTGCTTTATGCGACTATTATAACAGCAGTTGTATATCTGATAATGTACCCGGGTTTCTGGCGAGGGCTGACCGGTTGGAATCAGCATAAGATGTACGCTGCCGAGATGGCCGCAGCAGAGGTAAAATACGGTGCTCTGAAAAATGCACCGGTTGATCTAGCAGCTCTAATAGGCAACAGCAGTGCTATAGAAAAGGGTAAGGCGATATATGGACAGAACTGTGCGGCATGCCACGGAGCCGGCGGTGAGGGCTTTATCGGGCCAAACCTGATTGATAAAGAATGGTTATACGGCGGTAGTCCTGAGCAGATAGTCAAGACTATTACCGATGGCACTGAGAAAGGTATGCCCAACTGGGGTCCTTCGCTCGGTACAAAGAAGATAGCCAATATTACGGCCTTTATTAAGAGCCTTGATCAAGGGCAGTAGGTCTTAATAGAGTCCGCGATAGCGGTCAGAGCAACCCGGGCCTTTGCCCTGCAAAGGCCCGGGCACTCTGACATCTATGAGGTGAGTTTAGTTAACGATGAAGATTAATGAGATAGAGGTTGAGGCTTATGAGTTAGATCATAAGGTTTACGCCAGGAAAGTACGTGGTAAGTTCAGGAATCTGCGGTGGGCAGTAGCTGCGGTATTATTATCGATATACTTTATCTTGCCATGGATAAAGATAGGCGGGCGGCATCCGGTAATGCTGGATATCCCGGGGCGTAAATTCTATATCCTCGGTAGTGTCTATTGGCCGCAGGACTTCTTTTATCTGGCTCTGCTTTTAATCGTCTTAACCGGTGTGCTCTTTATCTTTACGGCTATAGCAGGGCGGCTCTGGTGTGGTTATGCCTGCCCCCAGAGCGTCTTTACCGATATATTTATCTCGGTTGAGCGGTTTTTTGAGGGTAGCGCACAGAAGAGGCAAAAACTTGATGACGGCTCATGGGGTGCGGTCAAGGTAGAGAAGAAGGTAGCAAAGCATATAGTCTGGCTGGCGATCTCTTTTATTATATCTTTTACCTTTGTTGCTTATTTTATTCCGGCAGAGGTGCTGGTGGGAAGGCTCTTAACCGCCACCCTGACTCTATCCAATATATTTTGGTTATTGTTTTTTATGGCTTCTGTCTATTGTTTTTGCGCTCTGTGGCGAGAGCTGATATGTCTTGTCCCTTGCCCGTACGGTCGTTTTCAGAGTGCGCTTGTTGATACCGACTCACTTGTAATTGGCTATGACACCCGGCGCGGAGAGCCACGCGG
>CAZUFI010000131.1:0-4589 GCA_964618745.1 uncultured Thermodesulfobacteriota bacterium
TGCTTGGGCTGCTTGGGCGGATTATTTTGTCTTTATAGGAACGGGTTGGCGAGCAAAAGGATCAGTGCTACAACGAGAACGTAGATAGCAAGTGACTCCATCATCGCGAGACCAAGAATCATCGTGGTCATAAGCTTACCGGCAACTCCCGGATTCCTTGCCATTCCCTCACATGCCGCTACGACTGCTTTACTCTGGCCTGTAACCGGTGCTATAACTCCGATTGCCATTGCGAATGCCGCAGAGATAAAGAGTACCGACTGTGCGATTGGGCTTGTTACGCCGCCACCAGTTGCTGCTGCTGCTTCAGCTGCCATTGCCAGTGGTGCATTTAATAAGAGGATTGCGCCTGCTCCGGCGACTCCTGCTAGTAATATTTTTCCCGACTTCATCTAAATATACCTCCTGAATTTTTAAAGCCTTACCGTTAACCGAAGTTAAGTTAGAAGACTTTATCTTTTTGCCTATTGAAAGTCAAGGCTTTTATATCAATTAATGTGCCTCTTCAAGGGCACCACCGAGGTAGGCCATTGTAAGTAGTGTAAAGACGAATGCCTGGATAACAATAATGAGTAATCCAAGGACCGTCGAGAATGCCAGGAGCGGGTAAGCAATAGGCATGAGTATGATCAAAACCGTTACGACCTGCTCATGACTCATCATATTGGCCCAGAGCCTTAGCGAGAGTGAGAAAGGACGTGCAAGATGGCCGATGATCTCTATTGGGATCATCAGAGGGGCTAGAGCGATATTAGGACCCATAAACTGCTTGAGGTACTTAAAGCCATGCTGCTTGAAGCCAACAACATGCGTTGCGAAGAAGACTATAAGTGCAAGCCCTACGGTGTTGTTGAGGCTCTCCGTAGGTGCAAGAAAGCCCGGGAGCAGACTAAATGCATTTGATATAAGTATGAACAAGAAGAAGGATACGATAAACGGTACGAGCTTTTTGGCACCGTGCCCGATTATCTCCTCGGCCTGATTGGCCAGAGCGAGGACAACTATCTCAATCATGCTCTGGAACTTACCCGGTACCAGCTTTGCCGTACAACGTACGAAGATAGATATAAGAAGCAACGCAAAGCAGGCGTAAAGCATAAGTGCCGTCTGTACGGGTAGACCAAAGGTTGGCATAGGTATATCGTGCATATTATTCGAACTCCTTTCTGGATATAAAGACCATTGCTATTATTGTCGTCATTATAGTCGCGGCAAAGCCCGCCAGTAAAGGAAGCGGGTTCATCTTGAATAGTAGTATTAAAGCTACGAGCGTAGTCATTATTATGGCGAACTTTACGTAGTACCTGGTCATTATAAAGCTTGCCATATTGTCAATAGGCTTTGTCAGCCCTTTTTTCAGTATCTTCATGTACATATACAGGTTAAATACACCTGATATCACACCCATGGCAAATGGAAGTATGGAACTTTCTTTTTTTATCGCCAGACAGAGGGCAATGCCTACGCCAAGCATGATCGCATTACATACTGCTACCCAAACGCCTGTATTATCGAGCTGAGGCAGTATAGTCGATGTATCTATCTTTACAGCCGAGCTGTCAATCGTCTTTGAATCCATATCTCTTAACCGCTTCATAAAGGTTTTTAAAGCCAGCAGCTATGCCAAAGCACAGGAACAAAAGCGTAAACCACGGTTTTGTCGAGAAGTACTTGTCAATGTAGTAGCCCATTGCAAGTCCTATAATAATACAGATAACAAAGGACATTCCGATGGAACTTAAGGCGAGCACCTCTTTAATGGTGCTGTCTTTTTTCTTGTCTTTCTTCTCTGTACTGCTTTTGTACGTCTTTGCCATTGCTATTGCCGTCCTTATGCAGGGCACAGCCTTGGTTGCCTGTATTATTGCTGATACTCGGCAATCAGGGGCTGAGGAATTACCTACATAAACGGGCTATATATAGCACAGTTGCTGATGTTAAGTCAATTAAAACTCGTTTTTAACCTTTAAATTACTGTGTTTTTACGAGAAAGGGTTCTTTATGTGTATAGATTCGTTCCTTTCCGCACCGACCGAGATGATATACGCACGGGCTTCGATCAGCTCTTCAATGCGTCTTACGTAGCGACGCGCGTTTAGAGGTAGCTTTTTAAATTCTTTGATCTCACTTGTATTTTTCATCCATCCCGCCATCTTTTCATAGATCGGCACGCAGTCCTTGAGTATCTCAGGCTCTGTCGGGAAGTCTCTGATTATCTTCTTTTTATACCTGTAGCCGGTGCAGATATGGATCTCAGCCATCTGATCCAGTACGTCTAGTTTGGTAAGGACTATCCCGTCCATTCCGTTTACGCGTACCGCAAAGCTAGTCGCTACGGCATCGAACCAGCCGCATCTCCTTGGCCGCCCTGTCGTCGCACCGAACTCGCCGCCCATCTTTCTCAGGCCATAGTCGTCGTCCTCGGGAAGCTCTGTTGGGAATGGGCCCTCACCGACACGTGTTGTATAGGCCTTTGTTATGCCAAGGACCAGATCTATCTTGGTCGGCCCTACGCCTGAGCCCGTAGCGGCCTGACCGGCTACCGTGTTGCTGGAGGTCACAAACGGGTATGTCCCGTGGTCAACGTCAAGGAGTGTGCCCTGAGCGCCCTCAAAGAGGATGGCCTTTTTATCTTTTATAGCCTTATTGATTAGTACCGAGGTGTCTTTTATGTAGCGTTTTATCTTCTTTGCGTATTCCATATACTCGTTGTATATGTCGTTGACTTTAAAGCCTTTTTCGCCATACATTGTAGACAGGTACAGGTTTTTTTCCTTAAGGTTGCTCTTGAGTTTCCCTTTAAAGACCTCTTCATTTAAGAGATCTCCGCACCTTATAGCGCAGCGTGTTATCTTATCGGCATAGGCTGGTCCTATGCCGCGCCCTGTCGTGCCTATTTTAGAATCACCCTTGATGCGCTCTTCGGCGTTGTCAAGCCGCTTGTGGTAGGGCATTATAAGGTGCGCGTCTTTGCTGATTATAAGGTCTTTGTGGCGAAAGAGTTTGCGTTTTTGCAGGGCCTCTATCTCTTCAATGAGGACCTTCGGATCGACGACTACGCCGTTGGCGATAACGCACTGCTTGCCTGAATGCAGTATGCCCGAGGGGATAAGGTGCAGGACTATCTTCTGCGTACCGACCTCGATTGTATGCCCTGCGTTATTGCCGCCCTGAAAGCGTATGATAAGGTCGGCCTGCTGGCTCAGGATATCGACTATCTTTCCTTTACCCTCGTCGCCCCACTGCGCGCCTACTATAACTACGTTCTTTGCCATATCTTCCTACCTGCTGCCTTCAGGCACTTTGCGCCTTGTTAGGGTTGTCTGCTCTGGTTGTTTTTCTATATTTTATGTCGTCTGGTCTTTGTTGCTATCTATAGGGCCGAGACTATATTGTCTACGTTAAAGGCAAAGCCCGTGGCACTTGTCTTGTACCCGTAGTTGCCGGTAAGGTTGTCGTAGCGGCCTCCGCTGAGGATTGGCTTGCCGACGTTGCTGGTAAAGCCCTCAAAGATGATGCCGGTATAGTAGTCAAAGCCGCGCACCTCACCGAGATCTATTGTGATAAACTCGCCGAGGCCCTTCTCGCCTATTATAGAGAGGACTTTCTTTAGATACGAAAGGCTCTTGCCCGCCCCAACTTTATCGGCGATCTCTGTTGCCTTGTCGATGACTTCTTCTTCTCCGTAGAGTGTTGTTAGAGCCAGAAGCATATTTTTATTGTCATCACCTACGGTGCTGTCAATATCCCCTAATAGTTTTTCAAGCCCTGAGTTGTCTTTTTTTGCTACGGTGTTTTTAATCAGTTTGCATTCTTCTTCGGTTACGTCAAGGCCCTCCAGGACCTTTCTGACAAAGCCGACATCGCCGATATCTACTCTAAAGTTTTTTATTCCGATATTTTTAAGTGCCTTGATTGCAATAATTATCATCTCCGCGTCTATCTCAGGGGTGGGCTCGGTGCTAAAGAACTCGGCACCGATCTGTAGGATCTCAGCCGGGCCGCCCTTGCCACGCTCCTGAAAGCGCAGGACATTCTCTCTGTAATAAAGTTTTAAAGGCAGCGGCAGCTCACGCATGCGTGTGGCCACAAGCCTTGCTATCTGTGGGGTAATATCCGGGCGTATAGCTACGACGCGCCCACCCGGGCCCATAAACTTAAATACTTTGTCTTTAAGCTCTTGGCCCATGCCAAGGCTTAGTACATCAAGGAACTCAAGCTGCGGGGTCATTACGCGCTCAAAGCTATAGCCTTTGAAGACCTCAAGAGCAGCACTCTCAATAGATGCTATGCTTGCAGCCTCATCCGGCAGTATATCGCGCACACCGTGCGGTAGGGAGATTGTAGATGGTGTCTTCATAAGCGTATCTTGTTTTATGCCACGGCGGGCTTTGTTATTTTATAATTGTCTAAGTTATAGTGCTGCAAATACAGCAGATAAGTTACCTTATTAATGGTAGTTCTGTAAAGACATAAAAAGAGCGTTAAAGGCACGGAGTCTTTTCCGTGCCTTTAACGCTTCATATTGTTGATATCTTGCTCTGCTTGTCTCTGAAGGCCTTTGGCCTTATTAAGTTTTAAAGCTCTAC
>CAZUFI010000132.1:0-4555 GCA_964618745.1 uncultured Thermodesulfobacteriota bacterium
CCTTAACCGGAGACTACGCCACAAAGAGGGCAGAGTTTGCCGATGCCGTAATCAACAGGCTGGCTATGCTAAAGGGTGTTCATCGTACGGTTGCCGTCCTCGGTAACCATGATCACTGGGTGGGTTGGCACAGTCATGTCCCAAAGGCTATACGCAAGAGCGGTATCGGTCTTCTAAATAATACCCATATAATAATTAAGAAAGGTAATGGAAGGCTCTGCATAGCAGGGGTCGATGACCTGCGCATTGGCAGGCCTGATCTGGATAAGGCCCTCTTTGGCGTGCCAGAGGATATGCCAAGGGTCTTGCTCTCGCATAATCCGGATCTGGCAGATGAAAAGATCGGCGATAAGCGTGTTGACCTTATGCTCTCCGGCCATACGCACGGCGGGCAGATCAGGTTGCCTTTTTCGATATACGCCCCTTATACAAACTCTCGTTATGGTCAAAAATATACGGGTGGGCTCGTAAAGACCGGTAATACTCAGGTCTATGTCTCTCGCGGACTCGGAACTATTACTATTCCCATACGTTTTAATTGTCCGCCGGAGATTACCCTGCTGCGGCTGGTTAAAGCGTGAAGGTTGAAAGGCCTTGCACTTATGAATGTGCCGCTGCGTTGTTATGACTGTGATTTTAGCTCCGCAGCAAAGCAATGACAGGAATGGTTGTTGGAGTTAGCCCTCATGCGGTGAGTGTAGGTGGCCGAAAACTAAAATGAAAAAAATAGCGGTAGTAGTAATACTCGGTCCTACGGCAAGTGGTAAGTCGAGCCTTGCTTTAGAGGTCGCGAGGAGCTTCAATGCCGAGATCGTCTCGGTCGATTCCATGCTTGTCTATAAGGGGATGGATATCGGGACGGCAAAGCCGGGTCTGGATGACCTGTCGAGCGTGCCTCATCACCTGATAGATATCGTCGAGCCGGATGGCGTCTTTAGTGCTGCGGACTATAGAAAGGCGGCTACGCTGGCAATAGAGGATATAACCTCCAGAGGTAGGCGAGTTGTCTTGGTCGGTGGTACGGGGTTATATCTTCGTGCCCTTTTAGAGGGGATATTTGAAGGGCCGGGCAGAAGCGACGAGCTGCGCCGTGAGTTTGCTGAGGCGATAGAGAGGGACGGTCTCTGCGCTCTGCACGCAGAGCTTGCTACGGTTGATCCCGAGGGCGCAGAGCGCATACATCGAAATGACGAGACCAGGATTGTACGCGCTCTGGAGGTATATCATTTGACAGGACGTACTATAACGAGCCTGCAAAAAGAACATGCCTTTAGTGAGAAGCCATACGAGACGCTAAAGATTGGTCTTAGGAAAGAACGTTCTGATCTTTATGATGATATCAACCAGCGGGTAGATGAGATGATGGCGCAGGGCTTACTTGATGAGGTGCGCAGCCTGCTGGATAAGGGTTTTGCAGGTGATTTAAAGCCGATGCAGGCCCTTGGGTATAAGGAGATGGTCTCTCATATAGAGGGCGGTGTGGAGCTCTCGGAGGCCGTCGAGGCATTGAAGAAAAACACCCGAAACTTTGCCAAACGCCAGATTACATGGTTTGGTAAGGACCGGGGAATAAGGTGGTTTGCTCTGAGCGAGAAAACTGCTATAATGACGGCTGCATCTGAGTTCTGGCAGCAGGGAGAGCTTTAAAAGGCTCAGGTTTGGTAGTTATTTAGTAATTAAAGTTATAAAGGCAGGTCATAATATGAAGATTTTATTAGCTATATTCGCGTCATTTTTCTTGCTTGCCACGGCACAGTTTGCAGGGGCCGGTGAGGTATCTATTATAAAGATAGAGGGCTTTGCTAAAAAAGCCGAGTTTGCCGGAGATACCAAGAAAGAAGCCCTTGAAAGAGCCCTCAGAGGCTCGGTCGAGATGGCCGTTAAAGAGGTGATGAAGGGTGAGGATATTCTGGAAAATGCCGAGTTGATCGAGGAGCGCATATATCCGAACCCTATGAACTATATATTGAACTATAAGATACTTTCAGAGGGTTGGATAACGCACTTTGATCTGCCCGATGAGAATGCGGAGCCTGAGGGGATAGACGGCGAGGAGGCATCAGAGGGTGATGCCATGGGCGGCGTTGAGTTGGTTGTAGGTGTTGACGGCGAGCTGGTAGCTGTTCCGGTAGAAGGGGCAATCGGTGACGTTGTGGTAGAAGAGGTTGGTGAAGAGGTAGAAGTTGCGCCTGAGACACTGCCGGTTGCAGAGACGTTTGTCGTGAAGCGTCATCGTAAGGGTAGCCTCGCAGAGTCGAGCTTCTTTACTCCGTCGGCTGAGGATATCGCCCCGGGCACGGCCATAGGTATTGGCGAGGGCGTCTCTGGAGGCGAGCTGCTTTATCACCTCTGGATCGAGACACGTCTGGATATAGACAGACTTAAAGAAGACGTAAAGGACTTTAGCGATATTGAAGAGGTCGAGACATCTTCTGTAAGGATAGAGATATTGGGTGTGAATGATCATAAGCGTTTTGAGGATCTTCGCACCGGGCTGCAAGAGAGCGAGGTTATTAAAGAGCTTAGCTATGAAAGTTTTTCGCGTGGCAGATATGTCCTGCGGGCTCTGGTCGCAGGCACCGGCCATGACCTCTATGACAGGCTAAGGGGCAACCTTGGCAAGGATCTGGTTCTTATCCCTGGAGGAGTAGGCAGGGTTATTATAAAACTTGAGGAGAGTACTTTTTAGGTCATCTTAATTATGAAGAAAAATATCATCTTTGCTTTTTTAGTTTTTTTACTTATAGGCTGTGCTCATCCAGTTAAGCACAAGACGTATAAGAAACACTCAGATATAAAGCCGCGCACTATAGCGGTCTTGCCTGTCGGCGGCGATGTAGAGATCTTCCGTGTCAAGGAGGTCTTCAGGTCAAGCACTATATCAGGGCTTGAGGCCTTAGGCTATCGTGTTATGGACCCCGCGGATGTTGACGATGTCTTTTTTAAGGGGCTTGAGGCAAGCCCTAGTGGTATGAGCCCAAAGGAGCTTGCAACGCTGCTTCCAACCGATGCCGTAGTCTATATCTATATTACTGATTTTGATAAAGATAAGGTCATGGGTTATGCCTCACTTAGTTTTGCCGCCAGATTTAAGCTGATATCACGCAGTGGAGAACTGCTCTGGAAGGGTAAGCATAAGACCAAAGAGACAGGGCTTGGCTTTGATGAAAAGCTCCTTAAGCTTGGTGTGCTGGAGGCTTATGAGGGAAGGATAGAGCGACTTGTTAATAATGTTGTCGTTACCATGCCGAGCCCTCCAGCGGTTAAGGCAACGAGCAGCAAAGGGCATGAAGAAGAGAAGAAAGAGTTCTTCCAGTGGCTGCCGTAGGCAGTACATAGGCTGCCGTAAGGCAGTGCTTATCTGGGGCAGATTATTTATGCCGGGCTATCGGGAATATGCCTTGATATGTCTGGAGGTCTTTATATAGCACCCGGCATATCCGTAAGCTCGGTCAGGCTAAAGACAGGACCACATCTGCAAACATATACCCCCCCTATAAGGCAGTGACCACATTTGCCCAGAGCGCAGCGCATCCTGCGCTCTAGCGAGAGGAAGGTCTTATCCTGCGCAATGCCTTTTTCGCTAAGCGGCACGACTACGTATCTGTACATAGCTGGCGGCCCTATCAGGTAGGCCGTGGTTCGTCTGCGGTCAATATCGAGCGTAGGGATAAGGGTTGTTACTACGCCCTGCTTGCCCTGCCACCCTTGATCAGGCGTCTCTGCTGTGATCTCAACTACAGCACCATAGCTTTGCCACTCTTTTATCTCTGCGCCAAAGAGCAGTTCGCTACCGGTCTTGATGCCGTAGAGTATAGTTATCTTTCCGTATACCTTTTGTTTTTTAATGACGGCCTTTATAAGTGAACGGGCCGGGACAAGCCCCATACCACCAACCACAAACAATATATCCTCGCCGCGCGGCGGCATATCAAAGCCTCGGCCCATGGGGCCGCGCAGCCAGATCGTGTCATTTTTTTCAAGGGCGCAGAGCTTTGCCGTTAGTGATCCTACGTTTCTTATGCAGAGATCTATTGTCCGGGTCTTTGCGCGCGTCGGTGGCGATGCAATAGAGATGGCAGCTTCGCCGTGGCCCGGTAGCCCTGCCATCAGGAACTGGCCCGGCTGGTAGTTTATGCCCTCGCCAACTGTGATTGTAAGGAGTGTCTCGCGGGCGGTAAGGTCTTCCGCGCCTTTAATGGTGGCCTTAACAGGCAGGTAGGGCGAGTCTGCGCCTGAGTTTTTATTTGTTTTTGTCCGGGCATATTTCATTTGTTACCTCAGCGATATTTATCTTTACAAGACACGTCCTGCTGCACCGGCCACAGCCAACGCAGAATAAGGAATCGTATTCTTTGACAGGGTACTGGAACTTTCTCCTCATTCGGTGGCGAAGCCTGCCTGCTCGCGTCGCCCGGAAGTCGTGGCCTCCGGCGACCTTTGCGAAGTCCTCCAGAGTGCATGCGTCCCAGTGCCTGCTGCGAGTACTTGTTTTTAGGTCCAACGAGGTATCGTCTTTTATATCAAAGCAGTAGCAGGTCGGGCAGACGTGGTT
>CAZUFI010000133.1:0-4529 GCA_964618745.1 uncultured Thermodesulfobacteriota bacterium
CATAAAGGGCAAGGATGAGAATGAAGTATTCGTTCAAGCCCAGTACGTCTTTTAAAAGAACTTCAAACTACTAGGCAGTGGATAAAAGGACTTAATCGCATCTCCACTACCCCGTAACATAAATGTAACATAGCTATATTACACTTATGCGAACCTGACAAAAGGAGAAAAAGAAAGTAATGAATAAAAACAACCTGAAGAGCTTTAAAGCTCTGAGTTTTTCACTTGCTATCATAACCATGATGTTAATCGGCGGCGCAAGCATTGCAGAGGCCGGCAGAAAGATCGTCAGGATAGACGGCTCTTCGACTGTATTCCCTGTAACCGAAGCGGTAGCCGAAGAGTTTCAGGCAGCTCATCGCGGCACGATGGTAACAATAGGAGTCTCCGGCACAGGCGGCGGCTTTAAGAAGTTTTGCCGTGGCGATATCGATATAACCAATGCCTCACGCCCTATAAAACCCTCAGAGATTGAGCAGTGCGAAAAAGGTAATGTTCAGTATATAGAACTCCCCATCTCCTACGATGGCCTAGCGATCATAGTAAATAAGAGCAACGACTGGATAGACAGCATAACGGTAAAAGAGCTTAAGAAGATCTGGGAGCCTGCCGCGCAAAGAAAGATACTCAAGTGGAATCAGATACGCCCTAACTGGCCGGATAAAGAAATACACCTCTTTGCCCCGGGCGTTAGCTCAGGTACATTCGACTACTTTACAAAGGCGATAAACGGCGAAGAGGGCGCAAGCCGTGGCGACTTTACGGCCAGCGAGGACGACAACGTACTGGTGCAGGGCATATCCTCGGACAAAGGCGGCATGGGTTTCTTCGGCCTGGCCTATTATGAATACAACAGCGACAAACTCAAACTCATCCCTGTCGATGATGAGATAGACAGTAACGGCAAAGGCCCTATCGCACCAACCGTAGCATCAGTCAATGACGGAACGTACCAGCCACTCTCTAGACCTATCTTTATCTACGTTGACAAAGCAAAGGTAGAGGCAAGGCCGGAACTTGCTAACTTTATACAGTTCTTCCTTGATAACGCAGCCACGCTCTCTGAAGAGGTCGGCTATATCCCTCTGCCTGCGGCGATACACAAACTTACCGTAGAAAGATTCAAGGGCAGGGTTGAGGGTACGGTATATGAAGGCGCAAAAAAAGACGCAAGCGTTGAAGACCTTATGAGGCTCAAGTAAGGCCGCTTATAACAATAGGACATACTCATATACCAATGATAGCTGCAAGCAAAAGAAGAAGGAAACAAAGACTGACCGAGGGCGCAATACAGACGATACTATTTCTCTGTGCCGCCCTCTCGGTCATTACGACCGTAGGCATCGTTGCGGTACTGATGTTCGAGACCTGGGGGTTTTTCCAGGAGGTCTCTATCATAGATTTCCTCACCGACACGCAGTGGACTCCGCTCTTTGTCGATAAACACTTTGGCATAATGAGCCTGCTGGCAGGTACCTGCCTGATAGCCTTTATCGCTATGTGCGTGGCTCTCCCGCTTGGCATCATGAGTGCTATCTACCTTAACGAATACGCCCCGTCAAGGGTACGGGAGACGATAAAACCTATAATAGAAGTCCTCGCGGGCATACCGACCGTCGTCTACGGCTACTTCGCGCTGCTCTTTGTCACCCCGCTCCTCCAGAGCTTTATACCAAATCTTTCAGGCTTTAACGCCCTGGCGCCGGGCATTGTCATGGGGATAATGATCCTGCCAATGGTATCTTCTCTTAGCGAAGACGCGATGCACTCGGTCCCTGATTCACTTAAAGAAGGTGCGTACGCACTCGGAGCGACTCGCTTTCAGGTAGCTACCAGCGTCGTCGTCCCCGCTGCATTATCAGGAATAATGAGTGCCGCAGTTCTTGCAGTATCGCGCGCAATAGGCGAGACGATGATAGTCTCAATCGCAGCAGGGCAGCAGCCAAGGCTTACGATGAATCCGCTCGTACCGCTTGAGACGATTACGGCCTTTATCGTCCAGGTCACGCTTGGCGACACACCGACCGGAACAATCGAGTACAAGACTATCTTCGCCGCAGGCATGACGCTCTTTATCTTTACCCTCGTACTAAACCTCTTTAGCCAGTGGCTGAAAGAGCGTTACAGGGAGGAGTATTGATGACCAGACTTGAACGTAACAAACTGGCCGATAAACTCTTTAAGATCCTCGCCCTCTGCGCAACGGCCGTGGCTATTGTATTTCTGGCGGCCCTCGTCATAGACCTTATCCACGACGGAGCAGGCCGTATAGACTGGTCCTTTTTAACGAGCTTTCCGTCCAGAAGACCAGCGCGTGCCGGTATAATCGCTGCGATTGCCGGAACCTTCTGGCTAATGGGACTTACCGCGCTCTTTGCCTTTCCAATCGGTGTGGGTGCTGGAATATACCTTGAAGAATACGCAAAGAAAAATAAATTCACAAAGATCATCGAGATAAATATAGCAAATCTAGCAGGAGTGCCATCTATAATTTACGGTCTGCTCGGCCTTGGTATCTTCGTAAGGACCTTTCGGCTGGACCAGAGCCTTTTAACAGGTGCGCTCACGCTAACGCTCTTGATCCTGCCTATTATTATAATAACCACGCGCGAGGCCCTACGTGCCGTACCGTCCGGGCTGCGCCAAGCCTCATACGCGCTAGGGGCTAGCCAGTGGCAGACGACTTACTCACAGATCCTGCCGGTTGCTATGCCCGGCATCCTCACAGGTACGATCCTCGCACTCTCTCGTGCCATTGGCGAGACAGCACCGCTGGTCGCAATCGGCGCACTCACATACATTGCATTCTTACCAGAGAGCGTTATGGATCCATTCACGGCCCTGCCTATTCAGATATTTAACTGGGTATCACGCCCGCAAAAAGGCTTTGCAATTAACGCAGCCGCAGCTATAATAGTACTCCTTGTCATAACCCTTGTACTCAATAGCATCGCGATATATCTGCGACACAGATTCAAGAAAAGGATGAGATGGTAGAAAACAAAACAGTATTCAAGATAGAGGAACTCAAGGCCTGGTACGGAACAAAGCAGGTCCTTAAAGGGATCGACATTAAGGTGCAGGCCAACAAGGTCACGGCCCTGATCGGCCCTTCGGGCTGCGGAAAATCAACCTTCCTTCGGTGCCTGAACCGCATGAACGACTTTATCAGGGACTTTCGCCACGAAGGTTCAATACTACTTAACGGCCAAGACCTCTACTCGTCGGGTATCGACCCGATGGATATACGCCGTCAGGTCGGTATGGTCTTTCAACGTCCGAATCCCTTTCCTAAATCGATCTTCGACAATATCGCGTACGGCTTAAGGATCTACGGTGAGAAAAACAAGGGCGTCCTCGCAGGCATAGTAGAAGAGAGCCTTAAAAAAGCAGCACTCTGGAAAGAGGTAAAGGACAACCTAAAGCAAAACGCCCTGACTTTATCAGGAGGCCAGCAGCAACGGCTCTGCATTGCGCGCGCAATAGCAATCAACCCGGAGGTCATACTCTTTGACGAACCCTGCTCGGCCCTCGACCCGATAGCGACAACCAAGATCGAAGAACTTATAGAAGAGCTGAAAGACGAATACTCAGTCGTCATCGTCACTCATAACATGCAGCAGGCCGCGCGCTGCTCAGACTATACAGGCTTTTTTATGCTCGGTGAATTAATCGAGTTTGACGATACAAAAAAAATATTTACAACACCATCTAATAAACTGACAGAAGACTATATTACGGGAAGATTCGGCTAAAGGCATTTACCCTAAGAGCTTGCGCTCATAAGACAAACAGCCTTTATCGATACAAGGGGGATTTAAAGATGCCAACAAGAGCGTCATACCACAAAGAATTAGAAAAGCTAGAGGCCGATGTCATTCGCATGGGACAGATGGCAGGAGATGCCGTAAAGGCCTCAGTCATAGCCCTGCAAGAACGCGACCTGACGACCTCTAAGAAGATAATAAAAGACGATAAAAAAATAAATACCCTGCGCTATAATATTGAAGAGCGTTGCCTCTTGCTAATAGCAACGCAGCAGCCAATGGCAAGAGACCTGCGCACAATCGCAGCACTCCTTAGCATCATCACGGATCTGGAACGCATCGGAGATCACGCCGAGGGTAACGCCCGCATCAGTCTCCTAATAGGAGACAAACCCCTGATCAAACAGACGGTAGGTCTCAGTAAGATGGCGGCTCAAGGCATCTCAATGCTAGAGCGTTGTCTCGTCGCCTTCAAAGAACGTGACAAAGAGACGGCTATGATTATCTGCGATGAAGACGATATAGTAGACGACCTATACGACAAAGACTACCGGGAGATCCTTGATATAATGATCAACGACACCTCACTGATCCAGGAAGGCACATACATGACCTGGGCCGGCCATAACCTGGAACGCGTCGCCGACCGGGTAACCAACATAGCCGAACGAGTCGTCTTTATGGTCACCGGCAAGATGGAAGAGCTAAACGTCTCAAAATATTGATTAGATAAAGATTAACTCTATTTCACACCAAAAGCTC
>CAZUFI010000134.1:0-2041 GCA_964618745.1 uncultured Thermodesulfobacteriota bacterium
TAAAAAAAACCGCCTGCACTCGGCAGCCCGTTGACTTCATTAGACTTTCTGTTATAATGGCTGTAATCGTATCAAGCCGTTGACTGTTTTTTTCAACAACGCTTGACGCTAAAAAGACAGACCGGAGGGTAATTGATGGATCCCGTAAGATACTCAGCAAAAGAAGTACTGGATATGGCGCTACGCATTGAAGAAAACGGTAAGTTATTCTACTCACTGGCCAAAGATGCCGCAAAGACGGATAAGATAAAAGAACTCTTCCAGTTTCTTTACAACGAAGAGGTCAATCACACCCGCTACTTCAAGGCCATCATCAAAGACACCGACAAAGATAGTGCGCCCAACCAATTAGACCCTTACCTTGAGGAGGCCTATCTCTACCTGAACGCACTTGCCGACTCCGAGGTATTTACCAGTGCCGACGACGGCGCAGCGTTTGCCCGTAAGGTAGGCGGCGAAAAAGATGCCCTGGATTACGCTATAAAGGCAGAGAAAGACGCGCTGCTCTTCTACTACGAGTTAAGCAACTTTATTCGCGAGAAGGACAAATCCATCCTCGATGAAATCATAAAAGAGGAAAAAGACCACCTTCAAAAACTGACCGATATAAAAAACAAACTATTCATAGATAACAAATAAAGCCGCACTTATTGGAGAATATAAATGACAGATTACGTCGAGACTTACAAGTGCCCTAACTGTGGCATTACAGCAAGTGGGCGCGGGCATCTCTGCCACCCGGTAGAGGCCTCGCATACCTGTGACTTCTGCAAGAAAGAGACAAAAGACCCGCGCCATGCCTGTAAAGATATGATAAACGCGCTGGAATATGTCTGTAAAAAATGCGGAAGGCTTGCTGCTTACGACTCCCTACTCTGCGAGCCTGAACTTATATCTCAGGACTAGAAAAGTACTGATCCACTAACTTTAAACGGAGGTTACTTATGTCCGATCTTAAAGAGCGTGCAGCTAATGTATTGGCCCCGGCCTTGGCCTATCATACCGAGATAACAGTAGAGAATGCTAAAGGGCTTATCATCGAGGCCACCGACGGTAAAAAATATATAGACTTTTGTTCCGGGCTTGCTACAACAAACCTGGGGCACCTTCCTCCAACCGTTGTTAAGGCGGTAGAACACCAACTCAAAAGATTTATTCATTCCGGCTGCATCTTCTACTACGACTCGGTAGTAGAACTTGCAGAACGTCTGGCAAGGATAGCACCCGGAGATATAGGAATGTTCTTTTTCTCCAACAGCGGAGCCGAGGCCGTCGAAGGCGCGATAAAGCTAGCGCGTTTTCACACGGGCCGACAGGGTATCATTGCCTTTACCGGCAGCTTTCATGGCCGTACGATGGGTGCGGCAACACTTACAGCATCAAGCTCCAAATACCGACGCGGCTACCATCCGCTTCTGCCATCTGTCTACCACGCCCCCTATCCTTACTGCTATAGATGCCCCGTAGGGCAGAAGCAGGGCGAATGCGAGAATGAATGCCTCGAGCAGATCGACAATATCTTCGAGAGCCTGATAACACCGGGCGAGGTCGCCTGCATAATAATAGAACCTATACTTGGCGAAGGCGGTTACTCCGTACCACCGAGTGCCTATATGCAGAAGCTCAGAAAGCTCTGCACCAACCACGGCATAATGCTGATTGCCGATGAGGTACAGACCGGGATGGGACGCACAGGGAAATGGTTTGCTATGGAGCACTACGAGGTAGTGCCTGATATAATCACTCTCGGTAAGGGTATCGCCTCGGGCTTCCCGCTTAGTGCCGTTGCCTCTGCAAAGGCCATTATGAGCAACTGGACGGTAGGTATGCATGGAACAACCTTCGGCGGCAACCCAATATCCTGTGCCGCAGCCGTTGCTGTTATTGATACAATAGAGAAAGACAAGCTCTTAAAGAATGTCGAAAAGGTCAGTGCCTACGCAATAGAGAGACTAAAGGGCATGATGGATAAACACAAAATAATCGGAGACGTGCGAGGCAAGGGCTTTATGATCGGCATAGAGCTTGTAAAGGCAGATAA
>CAZUFI010000134.1:2141-4506 GCA_964618745.1 uncultured Thermodesulfobacteriota bacterium
ATGGCTAAGAAAAAAATAATTATAATGGGTGCTGCCGGCCGTGACTTCCACAACTTCAACCTCTGCTACAGAGATGACGACAGCAGTGAGGTCGTTGCCTTTACCGCAACCCAGATCCCATATATTGATGAGCGCAGATACCCGCCGGAGCTATCAGGCCCACTCTACCCCGAGGGTATCTCGATCTACCCGGAAGAAGAATTAGGTCGGCTCATAAAAGAGCATGATATTGACGACGTTGTATTTTCATACAGCGACGTCCCTCACGAATACGTCATGCACAAGGCCTCGCTGGTTGTGGCACTCGGCGCGAACTTCGTCATCCCGGGCTCGACCAAAACAATGTTAAAATCCACAAAGCCCGTTATCTCGGTCTGCGCTGTTCGTACCGGCTGCGGAAAGAGCGGGGTAACAAGGTTTCTCTCAGAGCTATTACAAAAGGCCGGTAAAAAGGCCGTTGCCATTCGCCACCCTATGCCTTACGGAGACCTGGCTACTCAGGCGGTTCAGCGTTTTACAAGCCTTCAAGAGATGAAAGACGCAAAGTGCACAATCGAAGAAATGGAGGAATACGAACACCTGGTAGACGCTGGCATTGTGGTCTACGCTGGTGTTGACTACGGTGCAATCCTTAAAGCCGCCGAGGCCGAGGCCGATGTTATTATCTGGGACGGTGGCAACAACGACCTACCATTTATCGAGCCTAATCTAGAGATAGTCGTCGCCGACCCGATGCGCCCGGGCCACGAAAGCCTCTACCATCCGGGCGAGGCCAATATCAGACGCGCCGAGGTCATAGTAATCAACAAGGTCAACTCAGCCGAGCCAGCCGATATAACGGCTGTGCGCAAGGCAGCCGCTCTGCTTAATCCTACCGCAAAAATAATAGAGACGGCATCTATAGTAACCGCCGAAGACTCCGAAAAACTCAAAGGTAAAAAAGTCCTGATCGTCGAGGACGGTCCGACCCTGACGCACGGCGGCATGACGCTTGGCGCAGGTGTAATAGCCGCTCGTCAGTTCGGCGCAGAGCCGGTAGACCCGCGCCCGTACGCCGTTGGTAGCCTTAAAAAGACATTTGAAAAATATCCTGCCCTGACTGAGATACTACCGGCAATGGGCTATAGCGATGAACAACGCGCGGAGTTAAGCGAGACGATCAACGCAACGCCAGCGGACTTTGTCCTGATCGCTACCCCGGTGGATCTCTCCAAGATAGTTGAAATCAAAAGGCCATCGGTGCGGGTTCGCTACTCGGTCGAGGACAGATCAACGCCCGGGCTTGGCGGCATAACCACAGAATTCCTAAAGAAGATATAACACAATGAAAGACCAAGTAAGCTACTTCGCCAAGAGATATATCGCAGGTGAAAGCCGAGAAGACGCAGTGCGCGTAGCAGGCGAGCTAAACGAGAACGGCATAGCCGCGACCATCGACAACCTAGGTGAGAACGTACGCGATACCATCGAGGCGATGAACGGCCTGGACGAATACATGGGGCTCTTACGAGAGATCAGTGACGCTGGAGTAGACTCGACGATATCACTTAAACTCACCCACCTTGGCCTGGATCAATCCCAACCCCTGACAGTTAAGAATATCTCGGCGATACTAAAAAAGGCTGAGAAGTATAAAAACTTCGCACGCGTAGATATGGAGAGCTCGGCCTATACAGAAACTACGATTGATACGGTAATCGAAATACACAAAAACCACCCAAATATCGGAGTTGCCGTCCAGAGCTACCTGATGCGCAGCGCGGATGATATCGCACGACTAATAGAAGAAGGGGTAAGCGTAAGACTTGTCAAAGGTGCTTATAAAGAGCCCGCTGATATAGCATTTCCGTCGAAGGCAATGGTTGACGCAAACTACTCAACGCTAATGAAAGAATTACTGCTGCATGGCAATAAACCTGCCTTTGCCACTCATGACGAAAAACTTATTACAGAGGTCAAGGCCTTTGCGGCAAAAAACAATATCCCTAAAGACGCCTTTGAGTTTCAGATGCTGCTGGGCGTCAAGCGGAAAGCACAGCTACAACTTGCGGCAGACGGATATAAGATACGCGTCTACATCCCCTACGGCAAAGAATGGATGGCATATATCATGCGCCGCTTCAAAGAGAGAAAAGAAAATGTCTGGTTCTTTATGAAAAACATCTTTGACCGCTAACCACCTGCGGTGGGGCACCACCTACGCTCCTGCGGAGAGCAAATTCAATAGGTCATTCCGTGCTTTGCGTAGCTAAAAATCATATTAATGAATATGCTGTACGCAGTACCACCTGCGGAGAGCAACCCACATGCGTGGGAGCACTCCATGCGGAGGGCAAAGCGGCTTCGCCGCTCACTGCGTGAGGGC
>CAZUFI010000135.1:0-4483 GCA_964618745.1 uncultured Thermodesulfobacteriota bacterium
CTTCTTCACATCCGAAGAAAAATTATTAAAAAGCTCAAAGCCCAGAGAACCCGCCAGATCGTGGATCAATGGGCCTTCAAGTGCTACGATATCAACAACATGTATGCCGGTAAGTCTTGCGCCAAAGCCCTTTGCCATCCAGCAGGCAAACTCGGCAGCACTCCTTGCATTCTCAGAACCATCAACTGCGACTAATATATTTTTTATCAAAACTCCTCCACGACCACTAATTGTTTTTAGTAATATCAAAAAAACGGCAAGACATATAAAAATCGCCTCTGGCGGCTATGTCGTCGCCGGTGTTCCGGCCTCTACGCATATCTCCCCTTCACACATATCGACGGTGAAGAGTTCGCCATCCTTCCACTTAAGAGTGACCGGCACCTTGATCTCGTCATCCAAGACACGCTTTAAGAACCTCGCCCCGTACTTCGGGCTATATCCCTTCTCAACCAAGAAGGTCATGGCAGCCTCGGTTATAACGAGATCCTTACCCTGGCCCTGCATATTCTTCCTTATGGTATTAAGATAAAGCTCTGCAATCAACGCAACCTCTTTTTCGGTCAGCGGGGTAAAGACTATTATATCATCTATACGGTTTATAAACTCAGGCGAGAAGGAATCCTCGACCTTCTTCATTATATTATCCTTAAGCTCAGCCGTCTTCTGACCGTCCGGCATAAAGCCCAGAGGTTTCACGTACTTCTTAAATTCATCTGCACCCAGATTGCTCGTCATAATAATCACGGCATCACTGAAGTAAACACGTTTGCCACGCCCGTCCGAGAGCCAGCCCTCATCAAAGACCTGCAAAAAGAGATTAAGCACATTCGGATGCGCCTTCTCCATCTCGTCAAGCAAAAGAACCGAATAAGGATTGTCTTTTATCTGGTTGGTAAGCACCCCTCCACGCTCAGAGCCGACGATACCTCGCGGCATTCCTATAAGCTTATCTATGCCAACGCCACCGTCTTTATACTCGCTCATATCTACGCGGACCATCTTTTTCTCATCGCCGAATAGCTGCTCGGCCAGAGCCTTTGCAAGCTCGGTCTTACCGACCCCGGTCGGGCCGAGAAAGAGCAAGACGCCATCAGGCTTAGAAAAATTCTCTTTAAGAGGGCCTTTATTAAGCCTGAGCCGCTTTGCCAGAGCATCTATAGCCTCGCGCTGACCAACGAGCCTTTTGGCAAGCTCTTCCTCAATATCTTGGAAACGCTCGGTCGTATCCCTAAAGATCATATCCCTTGGGATCTTTGTCTCCTGGCTTATAACCTCAATAACATCACGCCCTTCTACCTCACGGTCCGGGGTATGGATCTCGACCTTCACGCATGCCGTATCCAGCCAACCGATGACCTTATCAGGCAGTTTCAGACTCCTGACATAACGCTGGCTCATCTCTAGGGCCGTCTCTATAGCGTCATCACTGAGCTTGACCGAATAATTGCCCTCTAGCCTTTCTCTAAGGCCGTAGAGGATATTTCTGGTGTCATCAAGGGTCGGCTCTTCGACGATAACGGTACGAAACCTTCTTGCAAGGGCCTCGTCATCGGCGATATGCTGCTTATACTCCGATAAGGTCGTAGCCCCTACTATCTGAAGCTCGCCTCTGGCCAGATGCGACTTAAAGATATTGGCGGCATCCGATGGCACTCCCATCGCGCTGCCCGCGCCGATTAATGTATGCGCCTCATCGATAAAGAAGATAATATTCTGCTTCTCCTTTACTTCCTTTATTATCTTCTCTATCCTGTCCTCAAACATGCCACGAAAGATCGTTCCGGCAACGATAGAGTTCATCTGTAGATTTACGACCTGCTTACCCCTGAGCCTCTTAGGGACCTTCTCGGGCTCAAGCTCAATGGTACGGGCCAGCCCCTCGGCTACAGCCGTCTTACCAACGCCCGGCTCGCCAAGCAGCATAACCGAGTTGCTACGCTCAACATGACAGAGAATCTCCATTACCTGCTGAATCTCTTTATCCCTGCCTATAATAGGGGGGATCTTATCGAAGCGGGCAAGCTTATTGAGATTTACGGCAAAGTGTTTAAGGTTTGGAGGTAGCTCATATTTTTTCTTAATCTCTTCGTCCATTTCTTCCTTTGTCCTCACCCTAACAGTTACCCTTCTCATTACGTAGTCGGCATCAAGGCCAAAGCTACGAAATATCCTAGAAGGTAGGCTATGATTCTCTTGGAATATTGCCATAAAGAGGTCGGTCGAATCGACTTCATCCCTACCCCATCTCTTCGCTTCTGCGCGCGCTAACTTAAATAAATTTTTAGTAGATGACGGTATCTTTAGATCAACACCGATATACTGGCGGGAGACATTGAGGTGCTCTTCCAGAAAATTAAGGACCTGATTTGTATCAAGGTTAAGATCCTGCATCGTATCGCTAAAAAACTTTTCTTCGACACTGGCAAAACCCAGAAAGATATGCTCAACACCCAGATAATAGTGCTGACGATCCGTACTTTCTTCAATGGCGCAGTCCAGCACCTGCT
Organism: uncultured Thermodesulfobacteriota bacterium; assembly: GCA_964618745.1. Taxonomy (GTDB): domain Bacteria; phylum Desulfobacterota; class GWC2-55-46; order GWC2-55-46; family DRQE01; genus JAJRSM01. The sequence goes on from CAZUFI010000135.1 coordinate 2,511, forward strand.
CGGCAGATGCTGTAAGCCCTTTTCTTAACTCCTCGATCTCGCTCATATACCAGCCTCTTTAAAGGGCAGACGCCCAAGACGATCAGGGGGCAAAACAACTACAATAACGACATTAATCAATACTTTCCCAATACTTAGACTTTACCACAAATTACACCTGGGTTCATAGGGATTTATTCGGTCAAGTTCTTCAAGCAAACGTTTTGTCTCGTCATCGACCTTACTGGGCACTATAACCTTGATCTCCAGATACTGGTTACCCCTGCCGTGCCCCGTGCCATGTACCTTTGGTGCGCCCTTACCCTTTATACGCAACTTGGTACCGCTCTGCGTACCGGGGGCGATCTTTATCTTCGTATTTGTCCCGTCTATCGTCGGCACCTCGATGGTCGCACCCAAGATAGCCTCTTTTATCGTTATCGGTACCTCAAGGTAGATATCATTTACAGAACGCTTAAAGTATTTATGCTCATTGAGGCGGGCCTTTATGTAGAGGTCTCCGGCCGGGCCGCCGTTGCGCCCGGGGCCACCTCTGCCGATAACCCTAACACGGTCACCATCACCGGTACCTGCCGGTATCTTGACCTTAATACGCTCAGTTCCCTTACCGCTTTTAAGCGTTAGCTCGACCTCTGTACCATTAAGCGCGTGATGGAAGTCTATATTTACGACATGCTCGTTGTCCTTACCCCTTGAAGGCGGCTGAGGCCCGGGGCCTCGCCCGCCCATACGCCCGAAGATATCACCGAAGACATCATCCATGCTGCCAGAGGCGTACTCGGAGTAATCAAAGCCGCCCTGTGGGCCACCCGCGCCCTGAGGGCCTCCACCGCCCTGTGGGCCACCCGCGCCCTGTGGGCCACCACCGCCGGGAGGCCAACCTGGCCCGCCATGACCACCATGACCGCCGTGGCCCGGACCACCGCCTGCAAAAGGGTTATTACCCCCCATATCATAATTACGGCGTTTGTTCTGATCGCTCAGAACATCATAGGCCTCGTTGACATCTTTAAAATGGGCCTCGGCCCTTTTATTATTGGGATTAATATCAGGATGGTACTTCTTGGCAAGTTTTCGGTAGGCCTTTTTTATCTCACTGGCTGACGCGCCCCTTTCAACACCAAGTATCTCATAGAAGTCTTTTTTAGCCATTATATTCCGCTACCGCGCTAAGTAGTGCGCGGCATACGGCAGAATGCCGTATGCCGCGTCTATTACTGTGCGTATTGTTTTATTTTATACTATCAGATTCCTACAGGGTCTCCGCTGCCATTACCCTCTTCCTTCTTTGCTTCATCTGGCTTTGCTTCTTCCGTCTTGGCCTCTTCTGGCTTGGCCTCTTCTACAACCTCGGCATCTACGACCTCGGCATCCTCGGTAGCACCACCACCCTCTGCGTTGGCCTCATTGGCAGTACCTTGAGCCTCGGCTGCTGCCGCCTCACTGCTCTGCTTGTACAGGGTCTCTGCGACCTTATGAGAGGCCGTGGTAAGGGCCTCGGTGGCCTTTTTAAGCTCTTCGATGTCATCGGAGGTAAGGACCTTCTTTGCCTCTTCTATAGCATCCTCTACGGCCTTTGCCTCGTCCTCAGGGATCTTATCCTTATTATCATCGATTGTCTTACGCGTAGAGTATACCAGTGAATCAAGCCTGTTACGCTCTTCGATAAGTTCTTTTTTCTTTTTATCGTCTTCCTCATGGCCCTCTGCGTCCTTGACCATATTATCTACCTCATCTTTACTAAGACCACTGGAAGCTGTAATGGTGATCTTCTGCTCCGTATTTGTAGCCTTATCCTTTGCCGATACATTCAGTATTCCGTTTGCGTCGATATCAAAGGTAACCTCGACCTGAGGCACACCTCTGGGAGCAGCCGGAATGCCTTCCAGATGAAACCTGCCGAGTGTACGGTTATCAGCGGCCATACTACGCTCACCCTGAATAATATGTATCTCGACCTGCGTCTGGTTATC
>CAZUFI010000136.1:0-1894 GCA_964618745.1 uncultured Thermodesulfobacteriota bacterium
AAAGGCTCCGGGCATCGTCGATAGGCAGCCTGTTACAGAGCCACTTCAGACAGGGCTTAAGGCCGTTGATGCTATGATCCCTATCGGGCGTGGCCAGCGTGAGCTTATAATCGGAGATCGTCAGACAGGTAAGACAGCCGTTGCAATCGATACTATCATTAACCAGAAGGGGCAGGATGTCTACTGTATATATGTCGCAATCGGGCAAAAGCAGTCCACGGTCGCCCAGATAGTTGAAAAATTAAAAGAGCACGGCGCGATGGAGTATACCGTAATCGTTGCGGCTACGGCCAGTGAGTCGGCCCCGCTACAGTTCCTCGCCCCTTATACGGGTGCTACAATCGGCGAGCTCTTCAGAGACAGTGGCCGTCACGCACTTGTTATCTATGATGATCTCTCAAAGCATGCCGTTGCATACAGGCAGCTTTCTTTGCTGCTTCGTCGTCCTCCGGGGCGTGAGGCATTTCCGGGAGACGTCTTTTATTTACATTCAAGGTTGTTGGAAAGGGCCGCTAAACTTAGCGACGACAGAGGTGGCGGTTCTTTAACGGCCCTGCCGATTATTGAGACGCAGGCCGGAGACGTATCGGCATACGTTCCGACAAATGTTATCTCTATTACTGATGGTCAGATCTATCTAGAGACCTCGCTCTTCCATTCAGGCGTTAGGCCTGCTATTAATGTTGGTTTGTCGGTCTCTCGTGTTGGCGGAGCCGCTCAGATAAAAGCTATGAAGCAGGTAGCAGGTACGCTAAGGCTCGATCTTGCGCAGTTCCGTGAGCTTGCGGCATTCGCCCAGTTCGGTAGTGATCTGGATAAGGCAACGCAGAACCAGCTAGAACGTGGTAAGAGGCTTGTTGAGATCTTGAAGCAGGGGCAGTATAAGCCGCTTAGCGTTGAAAAACAGGTCGTTGCTATCTATGCCGCTACAAACGGCTTTGTCGATGAATATCCTGTAACATCGGTCGTAAAGTTCGAGGCAGAGCTTGATGCATTTCTGGAGGCAAGACATACCGATCTACTCCAGGCAATAAGGGATAAGAAGAAGCTTGACGACGACCTTAAAGGCAGGATCGAGGGTGTTATCAAGGACTTTAAGGGCAGTTTTTCTGTCTAAGACGTGTGGTTGGCATCCGCCTTTGGCGGGTTGTATCAATAAAATTATCTAAAAAGAGAGTTTCTATATAGATGCCGACATTAAGTGATATTAAGCGTAGGATCAATAGTGTAAAGAATACGCAGCAGATAACCCGTGCTATGAAGATGGTCTCGGCCGCTAAGCTGCGGCGCGCGCAGGACGATATCGTCTCTACCAGACCCTATGCCGATAAGATAAAGACCCTGGTTGGTTCTCTATCCGGCATGGTCTCGCCCGATAGTAATCCGCTCTTTCAGAAGCTTGCTGGTGGCGAATCTTCTAAGGATACGAAGAAAGCAAAGGGGCAGGAAGAGGTAGTTGAGACAATAGAGCCGGCAGAGGCTAATTACGGCGCAGAAGAAGACGCCGCTGCCGTTAAGAAGAAGGTCGAGCTGATACTCCTGACCTCAGACCGTGGTCTTTGCGGTGGCTTTAATACCTCGCTTATCAGAGAGGCCGAGAACTTTATCACCGAGCACGCTGATGACGAGATCTCGCTCTACCTTATAGGTAAGCGTGGTGCTGATTATTTCAGAAGGCACGGTGGCGCTGCCAAGAGTAAAGACATGGGAGTAGCAAGGCCTAACTATGAGATGGCAAAGGCGATATCAGCCGAGATTACCGAGGACTACCTTGAAGATCGTGCCGATGAGGTCTATGTAATCTATAGCGAGTTTCAGAGTGCTCTGACGCAAGAGCCTGTATTACAGAAGATACTGCCGGTGACTCCACCTGCGCTACTTGCTAAGGCCGAGA
>CAZUFI010000136.1:1994-4476 GCA_964618745.1 uncultured Thermodesulfobacteriota bacterium
ATGGCGAAGCGGTAAATACCGAGCTAGATGCCGATGCCGTAAACGATCTGGATGAGTGCATCCTGGAGCCTTCGGCCCAAGAGGTCCTCGATAGTCTGCTTCCTAAATATATTGAAGTTCAGGTCTTTAGATCTCTGCTTGAGTCCTCTGCCAGTGAGCACGGCGCACGTATGACCTCGATGGACTCGGCATCAAGGAATGCATCGGATATGATAGACAACCTGACGCTTATCTACAACAGGGTTCGCCAGGCTGCGATTACAAAAGAACTTATGGAGATTATCAGCGGGGCTGAGTCTCTTAAGTAATAGAGAAAGATAAGACCACGCACTGGAAGATTGCCGGGGCGTAGGCTAAGTGATTAAAACAAGTATTAGATAATCGAAGCGTTGCGGGTACTATAAAATAGTCCTGGACGATTCAATTCGGAGGTTTTTTAGAATGAGCGAGGATAAGAACTTAGGAAAGGTTGTGCAGGTCATCGGACCTGTTCTTGACGTGGAGTTTCCACCCGGGCAATTGCCACCTATATTTAATGCGCTTAAGGTTACCAATAAGAGCCTGAGCGATGAGGAGTGGAACCTTGTTATCGAGGTCGCCCAGCATATCGGCGAGAATCAGGTACGCTGCATTGCGATGGACGGTACCGAGGGCCTTGTAAGGGGCGCAGCCGTTAAGGATACCGGTACTGGGATAACCGTTCCGGTCGGCGAGGGAGTGCTGGGTAGGATAATGAATGTAACCGGCGACCCAATCGATGAGAAGGGCCCGATTGAGACAAAGAGGCGCGACCCGATTCATAGGCCTGCCCCTGAGTTTAAAGAGCAGTCAACCAAGATGGAGGTCTTTGAGACGGGCATTAAGGTCGTTGATCTCCTTACCCCATACCTCAAAGGTGGTAAGATCGGACTCTTCGGCGGTGCCGGAGTTGGTAAGACGGTTCTTATCATGGAGCTTATTAATAACGTTGCTATGCAGCACGGTGGTTATTCCGTCTTCGCCGGAGTCGGCGAGAGAACAAGAGAGGGTAATGATCTCTGGCGCGAGATGAAGGAGAGTGGTGTTATCGATAAGGCCGCTCTTGTCTACGGTCAGATGAATGAACCTCCCGGAGCTAGAGCACGCGTAGCACTATCGGCCCTTACAGTATCAGAGTACTTCAGAGACGAGGAAGGCCAGGACGTCCTCCTATTTGTCGATAATATATTCAGGTTTGTTCAGGCCAACTCAGAGGTCTCGGCGCTTCTTGGCCGTATCCCGTCTGCTGTTGGTTATCAGCCGACGCTCTCAACCGATGTTGGTGAGTTGCAGGAGAGGATTACCTCTACGACAAAGGGTTCTATTACCTCGGTTCAGGCTATCTACGTACCTGCCGATGACCTTACAGACCCGGCACCTGCTACGACATTTGCCCATCTTGATGCTACGACTGTTCTTTCACGTCAGATCGCTGAGCTTGGAATCTATCCTGCTGTCGATCCGCTTGATTCGACCTCCCGTATCCTTGATCCCAATATCATCGGTGACGAGCACTATAATACTGCTCGTCAGGTGCAGCAGATACTTCAGAAGTACAAAGACCTCCAGGACATTATTGCCATTCTCGGTATGGATGAACTCTCAGAGGAAGATAAGCTCGTCGTATCAAGGGCTAGAAAGATCCAGAAGTTCCTCTCACAGCCGTTCTTTGTCGCCGAGCAGTTCACAGGCCTTCCAGGAAAGTACGTTGGTATCGCCGATACGATGAAGGGCTTCCAGCAGATCGCGGCAGGTGTGCATGACGACGTGCCTGAGCAGGCATTCTATCTCGTCGGTACTCTCGAAGAGGCTTTGGAAAAGGCAACTACACTTTAATCTTTAACTGGAATTGGGGAGTACTGTAATAGATGGCAGATGTAACGAAATTCGAGGTGGTAACACCGACAGGGATTATCCTCTCGGTCGACGTAGAGGATATCTACGCGCCGGGTGAGAAGGGAGAGTTCGGTGTGCTCGATGGCCATACCGACCTTATCTGTAATCTTGTCTCCGGCGTTGTCAAGTATAAGACGGGTGGCACGATAAAGACGATTGCTGTTGGCGGTGGTTACGCCGAGGTAGCCCCGGGTAAGGTTAATCTGCTTGTCGATGTAGCTCTTATGGGCGAAGATATAAATGCCGCTGAGGTAAGTGCCGAGCTTGCCGCAGCAGAAAAAGCAATAGACGGCGTATCTGAAGACGATCCAGACTTTGCAGCCAATAAGGCAACGGCAGAGTTTGCTAAGATAAAACTCGCAGCCACCTGCGGTGGGGCATAGCTCATTAGAAAGTTACGGTCTAAGCGTTGCACCGAATCTAATTAAAGCATTTTGCCGTGCGGCGAGCACCCTGCGGGACGGCACCGGTTGCACCGGGGGCAAAGCGGCTTCGCCGCAAAGACAGATTTTATTGCTGACTTTGCCGTGATAAAAGGGTATCTTTCCCTTTCATTTGTCATTGCGAG
>CAZUFI010000137.1:0-4449 GCA_964618745.1 uncultured Thermodesulfobacteriota bacterium
GTAGAGGACGACTATCCAAAGCTTTTTTCTTCTTATCAAAAAGACCTCGCTTAACCTATAGCTTCGCACTCATAAATGATTTGCTGCACTGGTTTGTTGTAATGATCTGCTGCTTTGTTAGGACGTTGTCATCAAATCATCATCGTCTGAGACGGCCTCAAGGCATACCTACAAGTATGCTCAGATTTAACTCCTCGTCCTGCTTGGTATCCGAAAGATTTCTGAGTGAGAAGGGTTCGGTGCTGCGCACAGCAAGTTAATTAATTCAGATCTGTACTACGCACGGCACGGAACATCCTATTGGACTTTGCCCCGCCGCAGGCGGTTTGCCCCGGTGCAACCGGTGGGTGCTGCGCACGGCATATTTATCAATATGATTATTTACTATGCACAGCACGGAGCTATTTGATGACCTTTGCTCTCCGCAGGAGCGCACAGCAGATTCATTAAAATGATTCTGTCTTTGCGGCGAAGCCGCTTTGCTCTCCGCAGGAGCGCAGGTGGGTTGCCCCGCCGTAGGTGGAATTGCAAAGCTAAAGCCCTTGTGTTAATATCTATTATTATGTCTTGGGTCTTTGGTTTTTGTCTTAAAGACCTTAAATAGTTTAAGTATATTTTGATAATCGGTCTTTGACTGGTTGTTGTACGGAGGTTTTTGTGAAGAATAAAGGTTATTTCTCCCTGGTGTTGCATGCGCATCTGCCGTATGTACTCTCGCACGGTACGTGGCCGCATGGTTCGGACTGGTTAAATGAGGCAGCGGCAGAGACTTACATTCCGCTTATAAGGGTATTTGAGCGGTTAAGAGACGAGGGAATCAGCGCAAAGGTATCTATTGATATCTCACCTGTCCTGGCCGAGATGCTCGCAGACTCGGAGTTTAAGACGGGTTTTAAGGCATATCTTAATCAAAAGGTCGAGGCGGCCTCGCATGATATCGATGAGTTTACGCGTCTGGAAGAGCCGCATATGAAAGATGTTGCTTGCATGTGGAAGGAGTTTTACGGTGGTATATTAGAGGACTTTACCGTTACTTACGGAGAAGATATCCTCGCTCGTTTCCGTACGCTTCAGGACCAGGGGCATATCGAGATCTTTACCTGTGGCGCTACGCACGGATATTTTCCGCTGCTCTCTACTGATGAGAGTGTGCAGGCTCAGGTCAAGCAGGCCGTGGCTAGTTATAAGAGGCACTTTGGTCGTGCCCCTCGCGGTATCTGGCTGCCTGAGTGTGCCTACAGGCCGTCTTATCTGTGGAAGAATCCGATGGATGAGAATGCAGAGCCGTATATGAGGAAAGGCGTTGAGGAGTTTCTGAGCGAGAACGATATTGAGTATTTTTATGTGGATTCACATCTGTTGGAGGGCGGTACGGCAGTTGGTGTTTATCATGATAGGTTCGATGAGCTGGCTGTACTGTGGGATAACTTCGAGAGCCAGCGCGCGGATCGTACCGAGACAGGTACGGCGACGACGGCCTCGGGAGAGGCCGTGAAGGCATCTACTTATAAGGTCTATCTGGCAGGCTCTGAGGCTCCGGGTAAAAAACCTGTTGCTATCTTTACTCGCGACAGCGAGACAGGGCTTCAGGTCTGGAGCGGCGAGTGGGGATATCCGGGAGACCCGGAATATGTTGATTTTCATAAAAAGAGATTTCCCGGCGGGCTCAGGTACTGGAGGGTTACGAGTGCCAAGGCCGATCTGGCCGAGAAAGAGCAGTATCATCCCAAGCGTGCCGCCGAGCGTGTAAAGGCAAATGCCTCTCATTTTGTAGACCTTATAACGAATAATCTGGCTGCTTATCAGGAAAAGTCAGGTGAGTTAGGGATCGTAGTATCACCTTATGACGCAGAGCTATTTGGTCATTGGTGGTTTGAGGGTGTGCAGTGTCTCTATCATGTAATTAAAAACCTGCATGAAGCAGGTGATGTTACGCGCGTTACGGCAGGCGAGTATCTGGACCTAACGGCAGATACCGCGCGTGAGGTCGTCAACCTTCCCGAGGGTTCATGGGGTGAGGGCGGCTATCATATGGTCTGGTTAAATGATCAAAACAAATGGAGCTGGCCGCATATCTATGAGGCAGAGGCTGATATGAAGAGGCTGGCCAGTACGTACAGTGAACTTCCAGAGGGCGATGGTACGTTCCTGCGCGATGTAATAAAGCAGGCGGCACGTGAGCTGCTTGTTTTACAGGCCTCTGACTGGCAGTTCCTGATTTCTACAAAGTCGGCGGCTGATTACGCAGAGCTGCGGATAGCACGACATTTTGAGGATTTTAAAGGGCTGGTCAAGGTCGCCGATAGCCTTATCGGTGGCAGTGAGGTAACCAAGGGCGATAAGAATTTTGTAGAGGCCCTTATGAAGAGAGATAATCTCTTCCCTGATATCGATCCGCTCTGGTTTAAAGAGGTTGAGCACAAGGCTCATAACCTCTAGGCCTTTGATGGGTTTTTTTAATCACTTGATAGATAAAACAGTTTGGTCTTTGGCGGCCAGATAAACCAGGGAGTGCATCTGATTTGGCAAGTAAAAAGAAGGATATAAAACAGATAACGCTTGGAGATAATAACTTTGCCATGGAGCTTTTTGGCAAGGGTGGCGATAATCTAAAGAGGTTTGAGAAGAAGTTAGGAGTAGAGATAGATAGCCGTGGCACTGCCCTGACGATTCAGGGCGGCAAGGATAAGGTGGCTCTGGCAGAGAGGTTAATATTAGAGCTATACGCAATGGTCGAGACGGGCTTTACGCTGACCGCCCCTGATGTTGATTATGCGATCAGGATGGTCGTAACCGATCAGAAGGTTCGTTTGAAAGATGTCTTTATGGATACGGTTGCCTTGTCGTATCGCAAACGCAGTATAACCCCCAAGAGTATTGCTCAGAAGAATTACCTGGATGCTATCCGCAGCCACGATATCGTCTTTGGCGTGGGGCCGGCAGGTACGGGTAAGACCTATCTTGCGATGGCCGCTGCTGTCGCAGCACTTACGGAGAAAGAGGTCGATAGGATAATACTGGTTCGTCCCGCCGTAGAGGCCGGAGAAAAGCTTGGTTTTCTTCCCGGCGATATGATGGCTAAGGTAGACCCTTACCTTAGGCCGCTCTATGACGCCCTGCACGATATGATGGATATAGAACGTGTCGAGCAATTAATAGAGCGTGGCACCATCGAGGTCGCCCCGCTGGCCTTTATGCGAGGGCGTACCTTAAATGATTCTTTCGTTATTATGGATGAGGCGCAGAACACGACGCGCGAGCAGATGAAGATGTTCCTGACTCGCCTTGGCTTTAGCTCCAAGGCCGTTATTACAGGCGATATAACGCAGATAGATCTGCCTCTGGCACGGAGCTCCGGCCTTGTTGAGGCTCAGAAGATTTTGACAGGTATTGAAGGAATCTCTTTTGTTAACTTTACCGATGCCGATGTCGTGCGCCACCCGTTGGTGCAGAAGATAATCAAGGCCTTTGAAAAGGCCGATAAGAATAAAAAGGTTATCTCTGACTAGTCGGCTTTGACGGTCTTTTAAAAGGCATATCTAAGACGAGTTTCTCTGTGTTTTTTTGTCATTGCGAGCGAAGAGCTGTATAGTTTTTTCGCAGCGAAGCAATCTCGCTCTTTACCTGTTTTACTTTCTTTTTTTACTTTCTTTCAACGGTCTGAGACGGGCTATAACTTACCTAATGAAAAAAACCTCTAAAATCTATATAGACCTTACCGTGCGTATCGGTGCGGAGCTTAAAGATGCCAAGCCAGCATCCTTGAAGGTCAACTCTGTTTTGATCAAGCGTATTGCCCGTTGCGTAGCCGAAGAACTGGGGCTTGGCGATTCAGAGCTTAGTATCTGCCTGACCGATGACGCAGGAATCAGAGAGCTTAATAGCCAGTATAGAGATAAAGACAAGGCAACCGATGTCCTGAGCTTTCCTATGGAGGACGACGAGTTAGGCTGTGAGGGCTTTGGTGGTGAAGATGCAGTTAGAGTCCTTGGTGACGTAGCGATCTCGATAGAGACGGCACGTCGTCAGGCCGAGAGCTACGGGGCTACCTTCTACGCAGAGATGGCAAGACTGCTTACTCACGGTCTTTTGCATCTGCTCGGCTTTGACCACGTAAACGGCGGGCGGCAGGCAGCCTTGATGAAGCGAGAGGAAGAACGCCTCTTGAAAGTGGCTGCGTGTATTTATACTCCCTAGACCTGGACTGCCGTGGTCTTTAATTGGCGTATTCTTTTGTATGAAGGAATGAGAGTATGCGGGTATGGGGGTGTGGGCATAACGCTTGTTATTTGTTTTGTATTTACCTTTTTGCATTTGCCAGTGTATTGAGATGAGTCAATGAAAAAGAATATCCTCTTATCTGTAATTTCAGCATTGCTTTTGGTCGCGGCCTTTTCGCCTCTGGGTACGGGGCTTTTGGCATGGGTCGGTTTTGTGCCGCTGCTCTTT
>CAZUFI010000138.1:0-4438 GCA_964618745.1 uncultured Thermodesulfobacteriota bacterium
TAAGATTTCAAAAAAGTCTTCTAGAATTAGTTAGCCTAGCTACTAGGTGTTGGACCAAGAAGCCTCTCTACATCCTTGAAGATTTCCATCGAATCGTAGTTCTTGTCATTATAAACTATTACCTTTTCACCTTTCTTATTAAAAAGTACAACAACGGCCTTATGATGGCGCTCCCCGTCGTCCCCAGTCTTCCACTTTAGCCCGTGCTTCTTCGATATCCTGTCTATCGTTCTCTTTTCAGAGCTGAGGAAGTGCCAACCACTCGGGTCGACTTTATATTTTTTTGCAAAGACATTTAAAATCTCAGGGCTATCGTTTTTCGGATCGATTGATATGCTTACCAGAAAGAAGTCCTTGCCGACCCTATCTTTAAGCAAGGTCTGCAACCTGAGAAACTGAGTAGTCAACAGGTCACAACCACCATGCGGACAAGAGGTATAGATAAAGTTCATAAGCACTACCTTGCCGTCATAGTCCGATAGGCGCACTTCTTTACCGAGCTGATTTACGTATATGTCATTTTTAATATTAGAGCAACCAATAAGTACCATGCTAAAAAAAACTAACAAAACAAAGAATGGCAGAACCAGGCGTTTACTTAATATCTTTGGCACATCGTACTCCTATAAAACAGTGATAAGCCTGGTCGGGAAGATAAGTATACCTCATATTGGTCCTTGCCAGATCAACGCCCGTGCCGTTCCATGCGCCTCCTCGGGCGACCTTATAGACCTTGCCAAAGTCAACCCTCCCTTTGATCTCGCTGCCGGGGTAAGCCTCATACCAGTCCTCGGTCCACTCCCAGACGCTCCCTCCCATATCCATAAGACCGTACGGACTTGCCCCCTCGGGAAAACTGCCGACAGTGACCCTCTCGACCTTCCTTTTGTTCCATTCCCTTGTATTCAATTTACCGGCGTCAAACTCATCGCCCCACGGATATAGCCTCGCGTCGGTGCCGCGTGCGGCCTTCTCCCACTCTATCTCTGTCGGAAGCCTCTTGCCTACCCATCGGCAATAAGCGTTGGCATCATACCAGTCTATATGAGAAACCGGCCAATCACCCTCGCCCTTTGGATGCTGGCCGTCCTTATAGTCGTAAGGGGTCTTATTGCCTGTTGCGTCTATGAACTTCTGGTACTGCGCGTTAGTGGCCTCGTATTTATCGATATAAAAGTTCTTTACCTTTACCTCTATCTGCGGCTGCTCGTCTACGCCTACCATTATCCCGCGCTTATCGTCTTCAGGATCGCTACCCATTATGAATTTACCTGCCGGGATAAGCACCATAACGTCATACTTCCCCTCGCCCTGGATCGTAGCCGGCCTGAAGCCAAGCGTGGCGACACAGGCCGAGAGCATTAAAGAAAGGACTATCAGTATAGATATTGCAATCTTATTCATGGCTTTACCTCAAACTACTTACCGGTCTTTGCCGGTTTTACGCACCTGAAGCCCAGGCTGCGATGCTTATAATCTATCGGTTGCGCCGTTCTAAGCATTGTATATGCATAAGGGTCTGCCGGGGCTGTCCATGCCCCGCTGCGAACAACTTTATAGAGCTCGCCATAGTCCTTATGCTGAAGCTTTGTCCCGGGATACCCCTTATACCAAACACTCGTCCACTCAAAGACACTACCTGCCATATCCATAACCCCGTAAGGGCTCGCCCCCTCGGGAAAGGTGCCAACCGGCAAGGTCATCTTCACATTAAAGTCTACCGTATTAGCCTTGAACCTGTCATAGGCATTGCCCCATGGCCAAAGCCTCCCGTCGGTGCCGCGCGCGGCCTTCTCCCACTCGGCCTCTGTCGGAAGCCTCTTGCCCGCCCAACTGCAATACGCCGTTGCATCGTGCCAGTCTACAAGAACGACAGGATGATCATCAAAGTTCTCGGTATACGCTCCGTCTATCCAGTCATATATAGTATCGTATTGATCGTCAAAAGGTACCCTGTGCTCGGTTGCCTCGACAAATATTTTATAATCCCTGTTGGTGACCTCATGCTTATCTATATAGTAATCCGGTAAAAAGACCTTGCTCTGCGGACTGCCCCAGATAAAGCCCATAGGGTCGTCCTCATCAACACCCCTTATAAACTCACCGGCAGGGATAAGCACCATACCGTCTTCCGCATCCAGAGCGGTCTTGCCGGTCTCATCTGCGAACGACGTGCCTGCCGCCAAAAAAACAACTGCCGCAAGAACCACGTAAAATACCGCCGACCTACCTAACACCAACCTCCTCCACCCGGGCCGCCGTCATATTTTCCTCTATAAGTACAAGAGGACATCGTCTTGCCGTGACACCTCATATTGCACCTAAAATTACCGCTGCTAATAAACCACGCAGGCTTTGAATAACTGGAAGCCGTCACCGTTGGACCGAAGTTCAACAGATGGGTATTACCGTCGGAAGGCCAGCCGGAGCAGCAGGAGGCTCCGCTATAGTACTGAGTATTAGGGGCCTCCACATTGCTGTGCACGTTGTTATGACACTCATGACACGTAAGAGGAATACCATCGCTCGTACCCTGGCTTAGATGATAGTAGTGGAGGCTGTTGCCCCAACCCATACCGCCGCCGGCCCAGAAGTTCGTCCAGTTCTCACCCTCGTTATTATAATCCGAGTAAGTAAAAGGCCCGTTGTCGTGACAACGGAAACAGAGCCTGTCGGAGACAGAGATACTTCCGCCGCCGCCGTGCATGCCAGAGCCGGAGCATGTGCCTGTGCCCATCAGAGTACTGTAATCTGTCCTAAGTATCCTTGGATAATCCGAGCCGTGAGGGCCGACGACACCAGCGGTCGTATTGACAGGGTAAACGTCGGTTATGCGCAGATTAGACTGAGTGATCGGCCCCATTATAGAATCACCACCCATTGAGCTATCATTATGACAATCAGTACAGTTGATCGTAAGGCTGCCAAGCTCCATATCGGCCGCTGCCTGATTGATACAACTAAGACCAAAGGCATCCTTGAGCTGGTTGCAGAGTTGGATGGATTTATTCCTCCCAGGCACTGCTACCGGATGATAACCGCCATTGACCTTTGAGGCGTCGGCGCCATGCACCGTACCTATGATCGTATCAGGGTTAAACTCAACCCTCTTATTAGAGTTACCCAGCTGCTGATTTATACCGGAGCTATTCTCATTGCCCCTGTACCTGTTAGGCAGTGGCGTACACCCCTCGGTGCCCGGAGAAGCACCGTACGCAGTATAAGACATTAGACAATCATAGGAGTCGCCGTGGCATCTCAAGCATACCTCGTGGACATTAGCGTCACGCCCGAGCGAGGCTGGGCTTGTCTCTAGACCGCTGCAATCCGCAGAGTCGCACTGGATAAATTGCTGACCGGCCAAGCGGTTAAAGTCAGATGTACCGATAGTACCACCGCTGCCATCCCCTGTAGCCGCATGCGGGTTGTGGCAATCATAACACTCGACATGATCGCTGGTATTTAAAACCCCCTCGCTCGCCACATGCCTGCCCGCCATAGATGTGTCCTGTACAGGATGACCGCTTCCCCCACTGAAACGCTTGGCGAGCGCGTCCTTGACATTTGTGGCGGCAGGGCCGTCCGCATCATGACAGTTCTCGCAAAGGGCCTCTTCCCACGCGATAAGCTGGCGAGGAATAAGATAGTCTTGACTAACCGAGGCATTATTTACGGCAAGATGATAGTTGGTAGGGCTCGTTGGCACAGCCGTGGTATCGTACTCGCTGCCAGGGGTCTCCATTATGCCGTGAGGAGTATGACAGTTCAAGCAATGGCCCGATAGAATGTTATTTGTTCGGTCGGTCCTTGGCCACGGCTGACTGGCACCATACCCCGGGCTCAGCATATTATTGCTTTTAAAATGACTTGAGGCCTCATAGACAGCCTGCCCTTGATAAAACTTCCAAAAGCCTGTCCCCCCCCAGTACATAGGGTCAAAGTTTATATTCTCATGGCAATACCAGCAGAAGTTCTGATCGGCACCGGCTAACCCAAGGTACGGATTAGGGCCGCCATCAGGATCCTGAAAAGAACCGGCAGAGGGCTCAGGCTCTACCCCGCCAAAGCTTGCATGAGGCTCGTGACACATCGTGCACTCCCCGGCTGCGTACTGGCCGGCCTCGGAGGCATCATTATAATAAATATAATCAGGGTTAACCCCACGGTCAACACCACTGAAGGGCATACTATCGACCGTGCCGCCGCCGTGCTTGGTATAACGAAAGGCATCATTGGTAGCTTCCGCGCGGTCGTCAACTATAGTTGATGTAAATACATATAGAAAACCCAGCAGAATTGCCGGTACGATAACAAAGAAGAATTTTCTTCTTAAGGAAAATTTCATTCAGCCACACTCCTTAATCACTACAAAATTATACCCAGCGCAACCACTTAAAATCAATAAAAAAATTATACTACAATTAATCATGAAATGTAA
>CAZUFI010000139.1:0-1561 GCA_964618745.1 uncultured Thermodesulfobacteriota bacterium
TATGCTCTTGATGTTACCGATCCTGCAAATCCGTCCTATATGTGGCGTTTGAGTGCGACCGAGAGTCCTTCAACGAACAATACCGAGTACTCTGAGCTTGGCCAGAGTTGGTCGGAGCCTAACATGGCTTATGTTTCGGTAGGTAGTTTGGGCTCTGAGAAGACAAAGGTGGTCGCCTTTATAGGGGGAGGATATGATAATGTTAATGAGGATATCAATCCGGCGCTTACAAATACCAAGGGCAGGGCGATATATGCCGTTGAGGTAGCTACCCTTGATAGCGGTGGAGTGCCGTCCTTTACCAGTAGCGGTCATAAGCTCTGGGGCCATACTAGTTTTGCGAACTCTATTGCGAGCGATGTATCCGTGCTTGATACTGATGATAACGGATATGTCGATAGGGTTTATGTTGGAGATACTGACGGAAACATGTGGAGGGTGAGTGTCTCTGATACCCAAACCTCCAATTGGACGGTAACCAAGATATTCCAAGCCCCTTCGGGCAAGAAGATATTTTATAAGCCGGTCGTGACCCTTGAGCATGGCTATGAGATGCTCTTTTTTGCAACAGGCGACAGGGCGCATCCAACGCTTACAGGTGTGGTGGACAGGCTCTATGCTGTAAAGGATGCAGGACAGATAAGCGCAAAGAGCGAGTCAGATCTTGTTGATGCGACAAACACCGATACCGTTGATATCACCAGTGAATACGGTTGGTACATACAGCTTTCCTCGGGTTTCGGTGAGAAAGCACTCGCACCGGCTACCGTTATAGGCGGGATCGCCTACTATACGACCTATACGCCCTTTGTCTCGACCGGCGGCTCGACAGACCCGTGTGAGGTCGGTAACAGGGGAACGGCGACGATCTATGCGGTGAAATACCTTACTGCCGCTGCCGCTTATAATTGGAATGCCTCTAACGACACTACTGAGGAAGTCCTTGACGTAACAGATAGGTCTACTATCGCCGGCACCGGCATACCATCGGGGCTTGTTATCAGTATAAGTGCCGGAGGAATATCGGCGATAGTCGGTACAGGCGGTGCACTTGTCACACCTGAAATCGTTGATACCGGAAGTAATATACCAACGTACTGGAGGGAAGTATGGTAGTTTATAGAAAGATAAATATAATTGGAATTATCGCCTTTGTGGTTTTTCTTGCATCTTTTGTTCCGACCTTCGCTGCAGGCGGCTCTGTAGCTATTGACGATAGGCCTTATAAGTTAGTTCAGGGTTTTGTCTCCGAAGAGTCGGCAGGGGCTTTTAAGCTCAATGAACATTTGCAGGTCTTTATCCTTTTTGATACGAAGTTCTTGAGTAGTGAGGAAGTCCTGCTTGATCAGAAGAGTCTTAAGGGGCATAAGTGGGTCTATGTCGAAGGGCCTGTAAATAGCTATGGCAATGTAGAGGCTGAGTATATTTATCTCTTGCCCGGCATTATAGATAGGAGCGAGAGGCATAAATATCCTTTTATGAAAGTACATTGACCTTTTTTAAGGAGCAGAGTTTTCTATGGCATCCAGCATAGGACGATATTGCAGTCTTAGTAAAGCCA
>CAZUFI010000139.1:1661-2943 GCA_964618745.1 uncultured Thermodesulfobacteriota bacterium
CAACCCTAACCATATTAGATATGAGTGGTATTTGAGAGGTGATCCGATCCCCGGTGCCACTACGGAGAGGCTTGAGGGGGTTGATCTTAAAAAAGGCGATATAGTCTTAGTTGTAGCCAACGCCGATGGAGAGCGCGTCTCTGTTGAGACCGAGATCGTCAATACGCCTCCGGTGATAAAAAGTGTTACCGTTGAGCCGCGCTCTATAAGCAGCGGCCTTGACGTAAGTGTGAGTGCTGTTGGTGAAGATCTTGACGGAGACTTGGCACGTTTTGATTACCAGTGGGTAATTAACGGGGAAGAGTCGCTGTCAAATACCTTGAGTAGTTTAAAAGGAAATGAATTTAAGCGGGGCGATATGATCTCCGTCATCGTTGGTGTGAGCGATTATGAGGCGAAGGGCGATCCATACACCACACCGGGTTTTGAGGTTTTAAATGCTGTGCCTAAGATAACCTCAGTGCCTCCTAAAGAGTTTGAGGGGTGGGATTATAGCTATCAGGTGCTTGTAGCAGACCTTGATGGAGATGATATAGCCTTTAAGCTGCTGCTTGCCCCCGAAGGCATGAAGATCGACAGCAGCGGTATGATCGCCTGGAAGATGAAGCATGGAAACGCAGGCAACCATAGCGTAGAGATAGAGGTGGATGATGGTAATGGTGGAGTCGTTACCCAGCGCTATGAGATAGTCCTGGGGATATCCGGAGAATAGTTTATGAAGTATCCTTCAAACCGTATGGGGGTGGTTGCTGTCAATAAGAGGCGAGGCTGCGCCCGTCTTGCAAAGGGCTCTTCAGGCTTTACGCTTGTTGAGGTACTGGTAGTTATAGCTATCATGGCGGTGCTTACGGCCATCGCTATCCCTAGTTTTGTCCAGTGGCGCAAGTCTATAAGGGCTAAAGAGGTGATATGGGATATCGTCGGTAAGGGAAGGCTTGGCAGGCAGTTGGCTGTTAATAGAAACCTTGAGTACCGTCTTGAGTTCGATATTGGTGACAGGCGTTATAGGCTGGTCCAGGGTGACGCGCCTTTTGGTAGCACAGTCTGGGTAGAAGCGAGGCCATGGGAAGATCTTAGTCAGTTCGTGAACTGGTCTACAGGCAGTGCATGTGACGGTACGGCGGATATAAACTTTGAATTCAATCCTAATGGTACGGCAGAGGCTACTGTTGATACTATCTGCATAAATGACACAGAGGATAATCTACGCTTTAAGGCAGTGATAAGCCTGACCGTTGCTATGGTACGTATAGAGTAATATTGGCTCTGCTCTCGGATGAGT
>CAZUFI010000139.1:3043-4384 GCA_964618745.1 uncultured Thermodesulfobacteriota bacterium
AATCAGTTTTAAAGAAAAATATTTTAGCAGATTTTACTGAGTCTATACTATACAGAGACTATGGAGCCGCTGGGTTTTAGGGGCTAACGGCTTTTGTTCGGACCTGAGGTGCGCCGTGGTTTTGTGGGGTTCGCTGGAAAAACCGAAAAGGTATAATTACTAAAATGTAGGGGTGTTATGACTTAGAACCTCTTGACAAGATGGCAAAAAGTCACTAAGCTAATAGAGAGTGATAATCTTATGAAAATACGTAACTCTACAATAAGGCTTCTGGGCCTGCTCTTTTTAGTTGTCTTTGTCGTTCAGACCACAGGGCTTACCTGCGTCGGTGATGATCTGCCATTAAGTGCCTATGGCACGTCGGCCAGCTATCAATCCGATGCCGCTTCGAATACCCATGACGATGTTAACCCCGGCGATGCAGGGGACTTGCATCAGTGTTCGTGCCACCTGAGCTTTACCCGGATCTCCCCTGCTACCATCACCTCTATTTCATCCTTTGCAGTAACCGTAACACCCTTACATCATCTTTCCACAAAGAACATTTCAATGAATATATTTCAACCACCCGAGAACATTCTTTAATCCACACTACTAATCCATATAGCTTATAGCAATAGAGCTGTGACGACACCCGTGTAAATAGTCTTCATAACATAACGGAGTTTGTCTTGTTATTACTGTACAAAAAACAGATGGTTTTTTGTACAGGTCTATTGTTTAAAATTAATATACAAGGAGGTCAAATTCTTGAATAAGAGAATATTATATATCCTCGCTCTGCCGCTGTTGGTAGTTATCTTTTTTCCGCGCTACGCGGCAACGGAGGATATAAAGAGTTATACACTGAACGACCTGATGAGTATAGCCGTTCAAAGTAATCCGTCCGTGGCTGTTTTCAAGGCTAACCTCGCGGCGGCAAGAGGCGTCGTAATATCGGCGAGGGCTTATCCGAACCCTGAAGTAGGGTTTAGCAGGGGTAAAGGCGAGGCCCTTGACGGCTCTGAATTAAAGAATGAATACTCGATAAGTATAGGTCAGCCTATTGAATGGCCGGGGAAGAGGTCTTTTAGGAAGAAGGCCGCGGCAGCGGCCCTGGAGGCGAAACAATTTGACAGCGAGTCCTTTATGCTGGAACTTCGTTATAAAGTCAAGGCGGCTTTTTACGAGCTTCTTTTTAGTAAAAAGGTGTTGGGGGTCTCGGTTAAGAATCTTGATACCGTCAACTCGCTGCTCAGTACGGTAAGGGCGAGGGTCGAGGCCGGAGAGTCTCCTGGGTTTGAGCTTGTAAAGGCAAGGGTTGAGGCCCTCAAGTCAACAAAAGAGCTGAAAAAGGCAAGA
>CAZUFI010000140.1:0-3065 GCA_964618745.1 uncultured Thermodesulfobacteriota bacterium
CAAGCTTTATGATACTTACGACCAGAAGCGAGCAGATATATTCAAGTACGCTAAGGGGGCTTACGAAAAGATTCAGTAGATTGCGTGACCACATATCTTCAAGGAAAGATATGGTAAGCCCCTGCTGGCTGCGAAATAGGATATCCCACATAATAAGCGCACCGATGATAAAGCCAATAAACTTTGGCAGTGCCCCTTGAAATGTTGATAGATAGGTGCTGATAAAGCCCCATATCAGGAGATCAAGCAGAGGCCAGTAGAATATCTCCATAAGCCTTGGCAGGCTTCTTTTATAGAGATAGATGTGGCGCGTAGTATATGAGAGTATGCGTGTAATCTTCATAAGTGATAGTTATATCCCGGGGGCTTTCTTGGCCCTTGCGATCTTCAGGAATACCTCTTCTAGGTTTTCGCCACCGAACTTCTTTATAATGTCTTCGGGTAGCCCGCTCGCGATGATTCGTCCGTGGTTAAGGAATAATAGTCTGTCGCAGAGTTCTTCCATCTCCTTCATATTGTGAGAGGTATATAAGATAGAAGTACCATCCCGGTCTTTTTTATCGGCCAAGAGCCTTCTGGTCTTATCGGCGATATCAGGGTCAAGGCTTGCCGTAGGCTCGTCAAGCAGCAGGATCTCGGGGTCGTTAAGCATGGCCTTGGCAAGGCTTACCCTTGTGATCTGCCCTGAGGAGAGCTTGCGTATTGGCTCGTGCTTGATGGATTCAAGTTGGAATAGGCTGAGAAGCTCTGCGATCTTTTCTTTTTTGTTTTTAACGCTATAGAGCCGGGCAAAGACCAGAAGGTTTTCCCGCACAGTCAGCGAATAAGGCAGAGATACATATGACGAAGAAAAGTTTATCCGCCCGAGCACCTCTTCGCGGTTTTTATCCGGGTCCATGCCCAGGATCTTTATCTCGCCCGAGCTCGGGGTGGTAAGGCCGAGCAGCATGTGCATTGTTGTTGTCTTGCCCGCGCCGTTTGGGCCGAGGATGCCGAGTATCTCGCCACGCCTGAGCTCAAAATCTATATTCTGTACGGCACAGACCTCGCCAAAGCACTTTGTCAGCCCTCTTGCCTCTATTACGTTTTCCATAATCATCTTTTATTATCTTATTTTAGTCTCATTGCGAGCCACCTGCGGTGGAGCAAAGTCCTGCGGACAGCCACCTGCGGTGGGGCAAAGCCCAGCGGACAGCCACCTGCGGTGGAGCAAAATCCTGCGGACAGCATAGCAGCGAAGCAATCTGGTTTTAACCCTCTGGCAATTTACTTTGGGGGCTGGTAATCACACAGTATAGCCGAAAATAATCACAAGGGCCATGGTATTTCCGGCTATGATAATCTATACCTTGCCTGCGGCCTCTTTTTTTTGTATTATTTCATAATATAATTAGGAGTTTTAAAATCATGTTTATAAGTTTTGAGGGTATAGAGGGTTCCGGTAAGTCTACGCAGATGCAGATGCTCTGTGAGTACCTGCAGGAGGCTGGGTTGAAGGTAAAGGCCGTGCGTGAGCCGGGTGGGACGACCCTTGGCGAGCGTGTGCGTGCTCTGCTGCTCACAAAAGAAAAAGAAGTCATAGAGCCTGTAAGTGAGCTTTTCTTGTATGAGGCATGCCGGGCCGAGTTGGTGGCAAAGGTCATTACACCTGCGCTAAAGAGTGGGCATATCGTATTGTGCGATAGGTTTATCGATTCGACTATTGCGTATCAGGGTTATGCCCGTGGCCTACCTAAAGAAGTCATAGCGGGGCTGAATGATGTGGCAAGTCAGGGGCTTTTGCCGGAGCTTACAATACTTGTCGATTGCCCGGTTGAGACGGGGCTTGGTCGCGCTCTGCGACGCACGGCAGAGCGGGCCGTAGAGGGGCTGGCTACGGAAGACCGTTTTGAGCAGGAGGCCGTGGCCTTTCATCGGCGAGTTAGAGCGGGTTTTTTAGAGCTTGCCACGGCAAACCCAGAGCGCATCCGGGTCGTTGATGGCGTAAGAGAAATCCCTGTGATACATAGTGAAATCTGTGATATTATAACAGATCGATTGGCCAGGGAGGGTTAAGTTGTCTTTGGTGAGGTTTGACGATATTCGTGGTAATCGGAAGGTCCGTTCTTTGCTGCGCTCTGCTATTGAGCGGGGGCGTGTTGCGCATGCCTATCTCTTTGCAGGGCCGCCCGGGGTGGGTAAGCTTGATACTGCGCGAGCCATGGCAGCGGCCCTTAACTGCGAGCATTACGCTGGCGATAGTTGCGGGCGGTGCAGTTCGTGCAAGGCAATAGCAGTGGGCGCGCACCTGAACTATATTGTGATAGAGCCGGAAAAAGGGCTTTTAAAGATCGATAAGATCCGCGAGCTTCAGAAGATCCTTTCTTACCGATTGGAGCGAGGCCATCGCGTGGTCGTCGTAGACGGTGCCGAGCAACTGGCGCGTGGTGCCGCAAATGCTTTTTTAAAAACATTAGAAGAGCCTACCGCAGGCTCTACGATAATACTGGTAACGCCTAGCCCGGATAGTCTTTTGCCAACGATACTATCTCGCTTGCAGAGGATTAACTTTCAGCCTCTTGGTACTAGCGAGGTCGTCGTTGCTCTAGATGATTACGATTTGAGTGATCAGCAGAAAAAGGCCGCTGCCATGCTCTCGGGCGGTAGTATTACAAGGGCCAGAGAGGCTCTGGACGGCGGTGTCTTTGCGCGACGTGCTGAGTTGTTTGAGAGGTTAACGGCCCTTGGCTCTAAAAACGGAGCGGCTATTCTGGACGAAGCCGCAGTCATGGCCAAGGACGCAGAGCTTCTGGAACTGCTGGAGCTCTTAAAGGGCTGGTATAGAGACAGGGTTGTTGCCGGTTACGGCTGCGATGATTTTGTAGTTAATATGGATATTTTAAAAGGTAATGCAGGCTGTACTTACGAAGAGGTACAGGGCTTTACCCGGGCATACGAGGCGATAGAGCAGGCGCGGATAAATATAACGCCACCTCGTTACGGCAATAAGGCCCTTACTATAGAGAATATGTTGATAACGCTCAGGGAGGTAGAGGCCGGCCGCTGATAAAGTTCAGAGAGGTTGG
>CAZUFI010000140.1:3165-4375 GCA_964618745.1 uncultured Thermodesulfobacteriota bacterium
AATGACCTAATGGAGGTTTGTTAGAGGATATGGCAAAGGTTGCTGATATAAGGTTTAAGCCGGCTGGTCGTCTTTATCACTTTAGTTCAGGTGAAATAGAGCTAGAGGTCGGGGATGTTGCGATAGTCGAGGTCGAGAAGGGCATTGGTATCGGTAAGGTCGTTGTCGCTCCGCGTCAGATGGATTCCGCGAAGCTCGAACATAAGCTTAAGAAGATTGTGCGTAAGGCCGATCCGATTGATCTGGAGCGAGATCAGTTCAATCGTGAGCGTGAGCAAGAGGCCTTTAGGATATGCAAGGAGAAGATCAATAAGTACAAGCTTCAAATGAAGCTTGTAGAGGTCGAGTACCTCTTTGACTCCAGCAAGGCTATCTTTTATTTTACCTCTGAGTCTCGTGTGGACTTTAGAGAATTAGTTAAGGATCTGGCTGCGTGTTTTTATACACGTATCGAGATGCGCCAGATCGGTGTGAGAGATGAGGCAAAGCATGTCGGCGGGCTTGGCCCTTGCGGCAGAGAGCTTTGCTGTTCGTCGTTTTTGCAGGAGTTCGTGCCGGTAACCGTAAAGATGGCAAAGGAGCAGAATATAGCCCTTAATCCGCTAAAGATAAGCGGGGTCTGCGGTAGGCTCATGTGTTGCCTTGGTTATGAGGTCGGCTCCGGCTCGTGTTCAAAGAAGAGCGGCGGCAAGGGTAAGCCGCGTGATAAGGCAGCGGCAACGCCCGGTAGTGAGGGGCGTGATAAGGGCAATAGGCGTGGTAATAGGCGTGGCGAGCAGCCTGCAAGAGCCCAGACCAGTGGGGTAGGAGCGAGCACTGATAGTGCTGGGGCTGTAACCGATACGGATGCAGCTAAAAATGCCGGGCCGGGTTGCGGAGGATGCCCCCCCAGCCAGTCCGTGCAGCAGCCACCTGCTCAGAGACCAGAGAGAACTCAAGATAGGAATAAGGGCAGAAATCAGGGTGGCAGGAATCAAGGCAGAGATCAAGAAAGGCGTAATAGGGCAGAAGGGCAGTCCACGCAGGGTAGAAGAACTCAAAACGAACGAAGGTCTTCAAATCAGAATCAGGGCCAAAGCAAAGGCCAGAACCAAGGACAAGACAGGCCAGAGGTATCCCCAGAAGGTGAGACCAAGGCCACTGCGGAAGCGACGGATCAGCCACGCAATCGGCGAGGTAGAGGCCGTTCTCGTGGCAGGGGGCGTTCACG
>CAZUFI010000141.1:0-4359 GCA_964618745.1 uncultured Thermodesulfobacteriota bacterium
TCTTTATGCCGTGCCGCATGGCACTGGATATTGACCGAGACCGGCAGGCTTGCGATATGGCACGGTGCTGCCTCTACGTGTACGCCAAGTGCCGTAGTTACTCCGCCAAAGCCCATCGGGCCGATACCTAGATTATTTACGCTAACAGCCAGATCGCCTTCCAGAGCCGCTAATATCGGGTCGGGGTTGTTATGACCAAGCTCTCTCATCAGGGCTTTTTTAGCAAGTATCGCTGATTTCTCGAAGTTACCACCGATACCAACGCCGACGATTATGGGCGGGCACGGATTACCGCCGCCGGTCTTTATGGTTTCTATTACGAATTTTTTTATCCCTTCCATACCGTCCGATGGTTTGAGCATCTTTAGGGCACTCATATTCTCGCTACCACCACCCTTAGGGGCCATGCTTATCTTTAAAGACTTGCCCTCGACGATAGTGGTATGAATAACAGAGGGGGTATTATCACCTGTATTTTTTCTGGAGAAGGGGTCGCAGAGAGATTTTCTAAGGAAGCCTTCTTCGTAGCCCTGACGCACGCCCTCATCGATTGCCTCATCTAAGAGACCATCTAGTTCGACCTCGCGTCCAAGCTCTACAAAAAAGACCGCAAGCCCTGTGTCCTGACACATTGGCTTCTTTTCTTTATCGGCTATCTCAAAATTGGTAATGATCTGGGTAAGGATATCCCTGCCAAGCGGAGACTCTTCTTTTTTGAGTGCCTCCTTAAGCGCATATTGGATATCAGGGCCAAGGTCGGTCGCTGCATGCAAGCAGAGCTCCTTTACCTTTGCTGATATTAATTTTGAAGAGACCTTCCTCAAATCGTTAACTCCCCAACAAGCTTGCGAATAGCAGCGACCGAATTATCAAAGGCCGCCTGCTCGGTCTCGTCAAGCTCTATTTCAATGATCTTCTCCACACCTGCGGCACCAAGAATAACCGGCAGTCCGACGTAAACGCCGTCCAGACCGTATTTACCATCACAGTAGACAGCACACGGCATTACCTTCTTTTTATCTTTTAAGATCGCCTCTACCATCTCGGCTGATGCGGCAGACGGGGCGAAGTACGCACTGCCTGTCTTAAGTAAGGCGACTATCTCGCCACCCGCTGTTTTGGTGCGCTGCATAAGGGCATCTATCTTATCGTCAGAGAGAAGCTGCGGCAAAGGAATACCGCCAACAGTTGAATAACGCTTAAGCGGAACCATCGAGTCGGCATGACCGCCGATGACCATAGCAGATACGTTCTCTATCGATACGCCTAGCTCCATCCCCATAAAGGCCTTAAGCCTTGAAGAATCCAGTGCACCGGCCATGCCTATTACACGCTCAGCCGGAAAGCCCGAGAGCTTCCATGCGATATGTACCATTATATCAAGTGGGTTTGTTACGATAATAAGGATTGCGTTGGGTGCGTATTTGACGACCTCGTCGATTACGCTTTTGAGGATAGCGGTATTTTTACCGACAAGATCACTCCTGCTCATACCGGGCTTTCTCGCAAGCCCGGCCGTTATAACTACAATATCACTGCCTTCTATATCTTTAAAGTCATTAGAGCCTGAGATATTAGCGTCAAAGCCCTCGACAGGGGCGGCCTCCATCATATCCAGAGCCTTACCCGCCGGCATGCCTTCCATAATATCTACCAACACGACATCTGCTATCTCTTTCTGCGCTACCCAGAGGGCCGTATGCGCCCCGACATTACCTGCGCCAATTACCGATACTTTTTTGCGAGCCATACCAAACCTCCCCAGTAAAGATAGTAAAAAACAAACTGCAAAATACGACTTAAAACAGACGTAAGACAGAAGATTACGCTAACATAAAACAACAAAAATTAAAAGCAGTAGAACGCAACGCTCCGCGCCGTGCCCATTGCTTAGATAAAAGCCATCTACAACGAGTCGTCAATAAAGAACGGAAGACTCAGGAAGATTGTATACTGTATACATTAAAACCCCTGCTGTCAAGAAGATTTTCTAATGGTTTTTTCGTCAAAAACAAGATAAAAACCGCATAAAACCGCATAAAAACTGTGTTTTTGCCAACTCACAACAAAGACGCAAAAACTTACCAAAAAGTATAAAAACCTTGACATAACGCCCCCTCTCTGGTAGTTTTACTAATTCAATTCAGGCAATCTTTTACTGGTATAGAGAGCAGTATTTAACTGAAAAGATTTAAACTAATAAAAAAAATATACGGCAGGAATCTTGCTTAGACTGCCGCAGCCCATGAAGGAGGCACAGTACTAGCCATGAAGAAGAAATATCTATTAGCACCGGGACCAACGCCGGTACCGGAGAGAACACTTCTAGCAATGTCCGGCCCGATGATTCACCACAGGACTCCTCAGTTCTCGGAGATCTTCGCAGAGTCCTGCGAGCTACTCAAAGACGTATTCCAGACCAAGAACGATGTAATGATACTCTCGGCCTCAGGCACGGGAGCTATGGAAGCATCCATAACAAACCTCTTTAGCCCCGGCGATGAGGTCATCGCCATCAACGGTGGTAAATTCGGTGAACGCTGGGGGCAGATCAGCGAGGCCTACGGCCTTACCGTCCACTGGGTAAAGGTAGAGTGGGGCGACGCAGTAAAACCAGCGGCGGTAAAAGAGCTTCTCGATGCCAACCCGAATGTAAAGGCCGTACTAGCTCAAGCAAGTGAGACCTCAACGACGGTTCAGCATCCTATCGAAGAGCTTGCAAAGCTAACCAAAGACCGTGACTGCCTCCTTATAGTAGACGGCATCACAGCAGTAGGTGTCGCCGACGTACCGATGGACAAATGGGGCGTTGATGTAATGGTATCTGGTTCACAGAAGGCCTTTATGCTCCCCTCAGGACTTGCCTTTATCGCCCTGAGCGACAAGGCATGGGGCTTTACAGAGAGCTCCAAATGCCCAAAGTACTACTTCAACCTCAAAAAAGAAAAGAAGAATATAGCAAAGCAGACTACGGCCTACACCCCGGCTGTATCCCTTATAATCGGCCTTAGAGAATCACTCCTTATGATAAAAGAAGAAGGCCTGAGTAATGTATTTGCAAGGCACGCTCGTCTCGCTGAAGCCGCACGCGAATCGATGAAGGCTCTGGGCCTGACACTCTTAGCCCCTGAGAACCCGAGCTTTGCCACAACAGGCGTCTACGTCCCAGAGGGTGTAAACGGCGGAGCATTCGTAAAGTATATGCGCGACGAGCTAGGCGTGACGATGGCCGGTGGTCAGGATCACCTCAAGGGTAAGATCTTCCGTATCGCGCATCTCGGATATATCGATACCTTTGATATGATAACAGCGGTATCGGCTATAGAGATGGCGCTTACGAAGTTTGGCCACAAGATAGAGACCGGCAAGGGCGTAGCAGCAGCACAGGCAGTACTGATAGAGGGTTACAAGAGCGCGACACCCGCCTAATTAGTCAGATAGCTACAGGCTACCCGACTAACATAAGGTTGACTGCAACTGCCAGAGGCAGTCGCACAAAAAAAGATAAAAAAGGACAAACTATCAAATGAAGGTACTTATTAGTGATGGCCTCTCGCAGGCAGCAGTAGAGATACTAAATAACACAGAAGGCATTGAGTGTATCTTTGATCCAAAGATCACCCCGGAAGACCTTCTTGCTACAATAGACCAGTACCACGGCATTGCTCTGCGCAGCCGTACAAAGGTAACAGCCGAGGTAATAGCAGCAGGTACGAACCTGAAGGTAATAGGACGCGCGGGTTCCGGCGTAGACAACATTGATGTCGGCGCAGCCACCCAGAACGGCGTTATAGTCATGAATACCCCGGGCGGAAACACCGTAACAACCGGCGAGCATGCAATAGCAATGATGTTCGCGCTTGCCAGAAACATCCCGCAGGCAACTGCATCGATGAAGAACGGCAAATGGGACAAAAAGAAGTTTCAGGGTACAGAGCTTACGGGTAAGACCCTTGGCATCCTCGGCGTCGGCAATATAGGATCTGTCGTTGCCTCGCGCGCGCAGGGGCTAAAGATGAACGTCATCTCTTACGACCCGTATATCTCAGAGGAAGCGGCAGAGAAGCTTGGCATAACGCTTGTTAGTCTTGACGAGCTCTACAGCCAGAGTGACTTTCTCTCGATCCACGTACCACTGACAAATGATACAAAAAACATAATCAACAAAGATGCCTTTGCAAAGATGAAGAAGGGCATCTGCCTTATCCATTGCGCAAGAGGCGGAATCGTCAGCGAGACCGATCTGGCGCAGGCAGTAAAGGACGGCATAGTAGCAGGAGCGGCCCTTGATGTATTTGAAGAAGAGCCAACCCCGGCTGACAATCCCCTGCTTTCGATGGACGAGGTAATAGTAACTCC
>CAZUFI010000142.1:0-4344 GCA_964618745.1 uncultured Thermodesulfobacteriota bacterium
TCACGCAGTGGAGTCGGTAAATCTATAGCCTACGCCCCTGACTGTTTCGATATATGAGCCGGCCTCGCCAAGTTTTGAGCGTAGTCTTCTGGTATGGGTATCGACTGTACGAGGGGTTACGTAACACTCGTCGCCCCAGGCCTTATCGAGCAATTGATCGCGTGTAAAGACACGGCCTCGGCCTTTAAAGAGGGTCGTCAGGAGTTTAAACTCCGTACCTGTCAAGACGACCTCCTTACCCGAGACCTCCACCCTGTGGCGAGCAGTATCTATCGAGAGTTTTTCATATCTATAGATTTCAGAGTCATCTGTATCAGTAGTTGGCTGAGGACCTTTTCTTTTAAGAAGTGCCTTTACCCGCAGAACTAATTCGCGCGGGCTAAAGGGTTTTGTGATATAGTCGTCTGCGCCAAGCTCAAAGCCGACTATCTTATCGACCTCTTCGCCCTTTGCGGTAAGCATTATAACCGGGATATTTGCGGTAGAAGCGTCACGCTTAAGTCTTCTTAAGACCTCGGTGCCTTCCATATTTGGAAGCATTATATCCAGGACTATTAGATCTGGATAATGCTTTTTTGCAAGCTCAATTGCCTCGGGGCCGTCCTTTGCCTCTATTACGCCGTAACCGGCATTCTTCAGGTTATAGCAGAGCAGCTGGAGAATATCGGCCTCGTCATCTACGGCCAGAATATTAATGCCTGAGGTCATATCAGCCCTTGCTTCTCTTCTGTCATATCAAAGCCCCTCTACTAGCTGGCGTACCCTCTTCTCTATATCGTCACGAACCATCTGCATAACCTCCCAACTCTCACCCATCGGGTCTTCTACGTCCCAGTCGAGCATAACACCCTTATAACCGTCGGGACAAATATCTTGAGCCTCACAACAGCCAAGCGTTATTACAATATCCGAGGCCATGACAAGTTCATCGGTCAGCTGATCAGAGGTATTGGCACTTATATCAACGCCCGCCTCCTTCATAACCCTGATTGAATCGCTATTGACTATACCAGAGGCCCCTGTCCCTGCACTCATAACAGAGATATCCGCACCCTTAAAGGCCAGGGCCTTTGCAAAGCCCTCTGCCATCTGAGAGCGACAAGAGTTACTGCCACATATAAAAAGTATGTCGTGTGATTCTGTCACGAAAACTTATACCTTCCCGATTCTATGCCTATTCTATACCGGCTCTTTAATGATTCTATATTAGAAGCCTTGGGCTGGCCTCGGGCCAGCCCAAGGCTTCCAGTAATATTAATTCAAGAACTTTGCCCTTTTATAGAGGGCTTTGCCCTCTTAAAGGGGTATTCGCCCCTCTACCACTTACCGTCCTTTAGGTACTCATCCATTGAGTCGGCGGCCTTTCTACCGTCTCCCATCGCAAGAATTACGGTTGCTCCGCCCCTTACGATATCGCCTCCTGCAAAGACCCCTTTCTTACTCGTCCTGCCGGTCTCCGGGTCGCCCAGAATATTACCCCATTTATTGACATTTATATCAGGGCTTGTCTGCGGAATAAGCGGGTTAGCACCGTTACCGATAGATATAATCGCAACGTCGCATTCTATCTGGTACTCAGATCCCTCGATCACAACTGGCCTGCGTCTACCCGAGTCATCTGGCTCGCCAAGCTCCATCTTTACGCACTCAACGGCAACGAGTCTGCCGTCTTCGTCACCGATAAAACGTACAGGGTTACGCAAGAGCTGGAAGTCCAGCCCCTCTTCCTCTGCATGGTGCACTTCCTCTTCTCGTGCCGGAAGCTCTTCCCTTGAACGCCTATAGACCAGACTGACCTTCTTCGGGCATAACCGCAGAGCCGTTCTCGCCGCATCCATCGCAGTATTTCCGCCGCCTACAACAACGACATGCCTGCCACGAATAACCGGCGTATCATATTCAGGGAACTGATAGGCCTTCATAAGATTTACGCGCGTCAGGTACTCATTGGCCGAGTATACACCTATAAGGTTTTCTCCGGGGATATTCATAAAATAAGGCAGCCCCGCACCAGAGCCGATAAAGACGGCCTCGTAACCATCGGCGATCAGTTCATCAATCGTATCGAGCTTACCAACGACCGAGTTACATTGAAAATCCACACCCATCTTCGCCAGATAATCGACCTCAGCCGAGACTATCTTCTTAGGAAGTCTAAACTCGGGAATACCGTACATAAGCACGCCGCCCGGGGTATGCAAGGCCTCAAAGACCGTAACGCTATGGCCCTTCTTTACCATATCTCCGGCAACGGTCAGGCCCGCAGGGCCGCCGCCAACAACAGCGATCTTCTTACCCGTTGACTTAGCCGCATCCGGCACCGTTACCTCACCGTGCTCACGCTCGTAATCAGCCGCGAACTTCTCCAGACGACCGATAGCGACCGGCTCGTTCTTCTTACCCACGATACAGACCAGCTCACACTGGTCTTCCTGCGGGCAGACCCTGCCACATACCGCAGGCAATGTATTGGTCTCTTTCAGTTTGCGAGCGGCCTCTATAAATTTACCCTCTTCAATAAGTCTAATAAACCACGGAATATCTATCCCTACCGGACACCCTGCGACGCAGAGCGGTTTCTTACACTGGATACACCTCTTTGCCTCGGCAATGGCCTGCTCCGGCGTATAGCCAAGCGGTACCTCATAAAAATTCTTGACCCTTTCCTTTGCGTCCTGCTCGCTCATTGGCTGGCGAGGCATCTTCATACGTGCTTTCATCTCTTTAGGGTCCATATCAGCTGCAATCTCCTCTTTCATAGCACTTTGTGCCTTCGTGGTATGTTGCCTCTTCTATTGCTATGCGTTCTTCTTTCAGATAGCTGCGATTGCGAAGTACCAGTTCTTTAAAGTCCACCTCGTGGCCGTCAAACTCAGGACCATCGACGCAGACAAATTGATTTTTACCGCCTACGGTCACACGACAGGCACCGCACATCCCTGTGCCATCGACCATGATCGGGTTAAGGCTAACAAGCGTCTTTATTCCATACGGGCGTGTCACCTCGGCAACAGCCCTCATCATGGGCACAGGCCCGATGGCTATTACAATATCGACCTTACGTCCGTCCTTTATAAGGTCCTCTAGGACGCTGGTCACAAAACCATGATGACCGTAACTACCGTCATCGGTCGTTACCTGTAGCCGGGTACTGGCCTCTTTTATTTCGTCCTCCAGAATGAGCAGGTCTTTATTCCTGGCCCCTACAATAGATATAACCTCATTGCCAGCGACCTTCAGTGCAGCACTAATCGGTAAGACAACCGCCGTACCTATTCCGCCACCGACGCATACGGCAGTCCCGAAGTTCTCGATATGCGTGGGTTTACCCAGAGGTCCAACGACATCAAGGATAGTATCGCCTTTGCCTTTCTGACAAAGCAGCGAGGATGTCCTGCCGACCTCCTGGACGACGATAGTTATTGTACCTGCCTCGTTATCCGAATCTACTATGGTAAGAGGTATCCTCTCGCCGTGCTCGTCAAGCCTTATGACAACAAACTGACCTGCCTTTCTTTTTTTGGCTATTCGCGGGGCCTTAATCTTAAACAGACTTACGCGGTGCGCCAGATCTCTCTTCTCTGTAATCTCATACATAACGGGTAACGCTCCTTTCATTCTAACGGACTATTGCCCTCTATTTTTTACGTCCAACGAAAGATATCATCTTCAGCCGCGAAGGTAAA
This sequence comes from uncultured Thermodesulfobacteriota bacterium, assembly GCA_964618745.1. Taxonomy (GTDB): domain Bacteria; phylum Desulfobacterota; class GWC2-55-46; order GWC2-55-46; family DRQE01; genus JAJRSM01. Next base: position 3,687 of record CAZUFI010000142.1, read on the forward strand.
GCCAGAACTCTTTATTTCCCTTTGCCCCTTTTATCGGGGACTCGGTCGTGCCAAGCACCTCAAAACCCGTAGCCTCTGAGAAGACCTTCATGTCACTTACAACTGCCCTGTGTTTCTCAGGGTCTTTTACTATCCCGCCCTTACCGGTCTGCCCCTTACCGACCTCAAACTGCGGCTTTACAAGGGCCAGGACCATGGCACCATCTACCATAAACTTAAGCAGCACCGGCAAGACCTTCTTAAGCGAGATAAAAGATACGTCTATTACTATTATCTCGGCCTTATCAGCTATGGCATCTTGCGGAAGGTAGCGAATATTAACGCTCTCCAGCAGGACCACCCTACTATCGATGCGAAGCGAATAATCAATCAACCCCTTACCGACATCTATAGCGTATACCTTCCCGGCCCCTTCCTGCAACAAGCAATCAGTAAAACCCCCGGTCGAAGAACCAACATCCATCGCTACAAGACCCGACGGATCAATAGCAAAATCAACGAGTGCCCCTTTTAACTTAAGCCCGCCTCTGCCGACATAAGGTATATCTTCTTTAACAACTATCCGGGCCTCAGTCTCTACCCTGGTCCCGGCCTTGTCGATCCTTTGTTCATTTACGGTCACGCGCCCTGCCATTATAAGGGCCTGCGCGCGCTGGCG
>CAZUFI010000143.1:0-4331 GCA_964618745.1 uncultured Thermodesulfobacteriota bacterium
GGTGCAACCGGCGATATATATTGACTTTACGGGTGCTTTTATGTACCCTGATGGCTCTCTTTTGAAAACAAAAGTATAAAAAAATAAGAAGGTATGGGGAGGATTACAAAGTGGCAAAGAATATTACGCAGAAGATACTGGATGCGCATACTGTTTCTGGCGAGCCGGTCAAGGGCAGTGAGATCGGGATCAGGATCGATCAGACTATTACGCAGGATGCGACTGGCACGATGGCCTTCTTGCAGTTCGAGGCAATGGGTGTTGATCGTGTGAAGACAGATCTCTCGGTCAGCTATGTTGACCACAACACGCTTCAGTACGGCGGCTTTGAAAATGCCGATGACCATCGTTATTTGCAGACGGTTGCCGCAAAGCACGGAGTATTCTTCTCAAGACCTGGCAATGGTATCTGCCATCAGATTCATCTGGAGCGTTTTGGTAAGCCAGGTGGTACTCTTCTCGGCTCTGACAGTCATACACCGACAAGCGGTGGTGTCGGAATGCTGGCGATGGGTGCTGGTGGTCTTGATGTCGCTGTTGCTATGGGCGGCGGTGCATTTAGCCTTACCTATCCAGATGTAGTTATGGTCAAGCTTACGGGCAAGCTTCAGCCCTGGGTCTCGGCAAAGGATATTATCCTTGAGCTGCTGAGGCGTCTTACTGTTAAGGGCGGCGTTGGTAAGGTCTTTGAGTACGGCGGAGAGGGGGTAGCAAGCCTTACCGTACCTGACAGAGCGACTATCACTAATATGGGCGCAGAGCTTGGCGCTACGACCTCGGTCTTCCCAAGCGATGATGCCACAAAAGAATTTTTACAGGCACAGGGCAGGGTAGAGGACTGGATTGAGCTCACAGCCGATGAGGGTGCATGCTATGACGAGGTTGTAGAGATAGACCTCAATACGCTTGAGCCGATGATAGCACAGCCGCATATGCCTGATAACGTTGTTAAGGTCACAGAGATCGCTGGGCTTAAGGTCGATCAGGTCTGTGTCGGTAGTTGTACGAACTCTTCTTATAGGGATCTTATGAGCGTTGCCGTTGCATTTAAGGCAAGCGACAAGAAGGTTAATCCCGAGGTCAGTATGACGGTATCTCCTGGTTCACGTCAGGTCGTAGAGATGATGAGTCGCTCGGGCGGACTTTCAGCCCTTATAGCAGCAGGTGCAAGATTGCTGGAGAATACATGTGGCCCTTGCATTGGTAATGGTCAGTCTCCACCGTCTGATGCTGTATCACTCAGAACCTTTAACCGTAACTTCATCGGCAGGAGTGGAACCAAGAGCGCAGGGTCGTATCTCTGTAGCCCGGAGGTCGCGGTTGCCGCAGCCATTACAGGTGTTGTAACAGACCCAAGGACACTCGGAGAAGCCCCGCAGTTTGAGCTTCCTTCTGAGTATGCTATAGACGATTCCATGATTATCTCACCGTCGGATGCCCCTGCTGAGATCAAGGTAAGCAGAGGACCTAATATCAAGCCGCTCCCGATCCAGAATGAGCTGCCGGATTCCCTTGCGGGTAAGGTGCTGATCAAGCTTGGTGATAACATAACAACAGACGATATCACACCAGCCGGAACATGGCTGAAGTACAGAAGTAACGTTCCGAAGTACTCGGAGTCGGTCTTCTGTGCAATTGATGCTGAGTTCCACACCAAGGCGCAGGCCGCAGGCGGTGGCTTTGTCCTTGGCGGCGAGAACTACGGTCAGGGTTCTTCCAGAGAGCACGCGGCACTTTGCCCGATGTTCCTTGGTATCAAGGGAGTTATCGCAAAGAGCTTCGCAAGGATTCATAAAGACAACCTGGTAAACTTCGGCATTTTGCCGCTTACCTTTGATAACCCTGCGGACTACGATACTATAAATGACGGCGATGAGCTGGAGCTTGGTGGCCTTAAGGACGGGCTTTCCGGCGAGAAGCTGGTACTTAAGAATATCACTCAGGGTACAGAGATGAATCTGCTGCACGGCTATACCCCTAGGCAGGTCGATATCATAAAGGCCGGTGGTAAGCTTAACTATACAAAGAATCTGGGTACGGCTGGGGCTTAGTTAATAGTTAGTACCTAAGTACCTGAGAATATTACAGGTGAAATTGAGAGCTTCCCTTCAGGATTGAAGGGAAGCTCTTTTTTTATGGGTAGACCAAAGCCACGAAGCTCGGACGCGTTAAGCGGCGTGCTCTCGTCGATGAGCTCGTCGGGCTGGTTAAGGATTATGCCTGCGACCGTAAGGCCAGTGTTGATTGCCGTGTTATAGGTCAGGAGCGTATGGTTGATGCAACCAAGGCGCGACGGGGCGACGATGATAATAGGCAGGTTAAGCATGACCATAAGGTTTAGTATCTTATCGTTATTGTTTAGCGGTACCATTATGCCGCCAGCACCTTCGACGACCATAATATCTGAATCTGCGGCGAGGTTATCGAAGTGGTTTTTTATCTCGCTGAGTTTAATGCTGTCGCCGGCCTCATCTGCCGCGATATTGGGGGCAAGCGGGGGCGAGTAGCAATACGGGTTTATAAGTTCGATAGGAGCCTCGCTTTGCGAGGCCTCTTTAAGACGCAACGCATCGGAGGGTCTGAGTCCTCTGGGCATTGACTCGTCACTGACGCAGCCGGTCTCGACCGGCTTCATTACGCCGACCTTAAGCCCTGCTTCTAGCATTCCACGCGCCATTGCACAGGCGACGTAGGTCTTTCCGACATTCGTATCGGTTGCCGTTATAAAGAAACCTTTGTTTAAAGCATTCTTCAATTAGCCCTCTCGGTGACGGTTATTATTGATTTCTTAATCGCATCGATGATCCGGCGAAGCTCGGTCTTTTTAATAGAGAGCGGCGGCAGAATTACTATCGTATCCATCAGTGGCCGGGTAAGGACCCCGTATTTTTCGGCCTCTTTGCAGATACGCTCGCCTATTCTCTGTTTTGCAGGATAGCTTTTTTTAGAGGCCTTGTCTTGAACAACCTCAACGCCTGCCATAAGTCCTCGCTGGCGAATATTACCGACCTGCGCCAGATCATTAAGAGGAGCCAGTAGTTCTTTGAGTAGTTCAATCATTGGCTGGATTTTTTTGATTGTATCTTCTTTTTCAAAGATTTTAAGGTTTGCAATGGCCGCTTCGCAGCCAAGTGGGTTGCCCGTATAGGTATGTCCGTGGTAGAAGGCATCAGGGTCTTTCTTAGTGCCTAGAAAAGACCTATATATTTTTTCATTTGTAATGGTGGCGGCAAGCGGGAGGTATCCGCCGGTAAGCCCCTTTGCGATGCATAGTATATCCGGGACGACCCCTTCCGCCTCAACGGCAAAGAGCGTGCCGGTGCGGCCAAAGCCTGTTGCGACCTCATCTGCGATGAGCAGGGCCTTGTATTTTTTCGCAAGCCTTGCTACACCCTTTAAAAATCCCGGTGGCGAGTTTATCATCCCTGCCGCACCCTGGACGAGCGGTTCGATTATAATCGCTGCTATGCTCTCTGGATTCTTCTTTAAGATGGCCTCTAGTTTTTCAAGGCACTTAAGTTTACACTCTGGATAGGTGGCCCTAACCGGACATCTGTAGCAGTTTGCATAAGGGGCACGGTGCGCCTTAAAGATCAGCGGGTTATAGCGGGCTACGAACTTGTCTATCTCACCGACACTCATAGCTCCGACGGTATCACCGTGGTAGGCACCGGTAAAGGCGATAAATTTAAGGGGCTGCGTTCCTTTCAAATTGCCCTTGGTTTGCTGATAATGATATGCGATCTTAAGTGCGGCCTCAACTGCTGTTGATCCATTATCGGAGAAGAATATCCGGCTCAGTCCCTTTGGGGTGACCTTTACGAGTTCACGGGCAAGCTCAATAGAGGAGAGCCCGCCAAGGCCAAGGAGCGTGGAGTGGGCGACCTTATTAAGTTGCGCCTTGATTGCCCGGTTGATTTCAGGGCGGCGATGGCCATGGACCGTAACCCATAAGGATGAGGTCGCATCTAGGTATTTATTGCCCTTGATATCTATCAGGTAGTTACCGATGGCCTTATCGATTATTAGTTTCTCAGAACTGTCCCACTCAAGCATGCGAGTAAATGGATGCCAGACGTGGTTGTTGTCGATCTCGTGAGCTTCTTTAATTATATCAATAGCTTTGATCATAATAAGAAAAAAATAACATAGTAAAGAGGCTATTGTCAACTGTAAATATCACTGGGTTGACGATACTTTGGAGCTTTTAAGCAGAGCAACCCTTAAGGGTTGCGTTCTTTGAATAAAACAAGGCTTTTAAAAAACCTTACCATGGATTTGATTTCTTGTAGGTTGGGTAGAGCGTAGTGAAACCCAACAAAGGGTCTTTC
>CAZUFI010000144.1:0-4321 GCA_964618745.1 uncultured Thermodesulfobacteriota bacterium
GTTCTTTCCAAAGAGTATCCAACCAACTGGGATCTATCCAGTGCCAGAGCGCTGGTGGTTCTAAAGTACCTGCTAAATGAACATGCCTTTGACCCCACCAAGATATCTGCTTCCGGTTACGGAGAGTTCCGCCCAATCGCTACCAATGATACTTTAAGGGGGCGTTCAAAGAACCGCAGAGTCGATATCGTCCTCTTAAATAGCTACACCGATGACACAATGTTCTGATTTTAGTCTTTTTAATGAAAATATACCCTAAACCCCAGATGACTTCTATTTTTTCTCTGATATAGTAAGAGGTAATAACTAATTTATTCTGGCTATAGCTTTTGTCTATCTATGCCTTTCTTCTGTCTCATTACGTGTATCTGTAGAGAGTTGCTTATGAAAAACAAACTCTGAAAAAGTAGTAATTTATATTTATCATCAGGCTATCTGCTGGCACTGAGTGGCGCAATCGAGGCTGCTCGCGGCGGTGAAAAAGGGCGTGGTCTCGTGGTCGTTGCCGATAAGGTCAGAAAGCTTGCCGAGAAGACGACTAAAGCTACCAAGGAAATTGCCGATATGATTAAGACGATCCAGACCGATATACAGGGGGCGATCAGCTCCATGCATGAGGTGATCAAGCAGGTTGAAGAAGGGGTGAACCTTGCCAGTGAGGCCGGCGGCGGGAAGCCCCCAGCACAGATCGTCTCTGAACAGGAGTTGATTAGGGTTGCGTAGTATAGATCTTTTTTTAATATTTTATAGACCGTGATTATTACGGCTAGACAAGGAGGATTGAAATGTCAACAGGCGAGATTGATTCAGGAGATGTGCTGCAGTTGGTTACATTCAGGCTTGGTAATGAAGAATTCTCAGTGGATATTTTAAAGGTCCAGGAGATTATAAGGCTGATGGAGCTTACGCGCGTGCCAAAGGCCCCGGAGTTTATCGAGGGGGTTATAAACCTGCGCGGTAAGGTCATCCCTGTTATGGACCTGCGCAAGCGTTTCTCTATGCCAGAGGCAGAGGATACGAGCGAGGCCCGTATAATAGTGGTAGAGCTTGAGAGCACAACGGTTGGCTTCAGGGTCGATGGTGTCTCCGAGGTCCTGCGTCTTCCTGCCGATACGGTAGAGCCGCCGCCAACGATGGTAAGCGGGGTCGAGACGGAGTATATCAAAGGTGTTGGTAAGCTTGATGACAGGCTTATTATACTGCTTGATGTCGAGAAGGTCTTGACCGATAAGGACTTCGCGGTACTGGGTACTAGTGCCGTCTAGGCTGCCCTGTTGTGTCTTTAATTTTTATAGAAAGCCTGTGATACCCGCCACTGCGCGGGCATCACAGGCTTTCTAAGTTTCAGAGGTCAACCAGCTTTTTTTACCTTTGTTGGTTTTGTCTTATTGTTTTTATGAGTTTTTGTTCACCTTCAAACTGCAAGGTCCTCAGAGAGTATAGTAAGTGGGTTAACACTTAATGTTATATTTACTTAACCTTGACTTTGGTTTTCTGTAATTACATTAAATCTTTACAAATAATACTGCTTTATCTTCTTTTTGTTCCAATTGTGCTAAAGTTTTGACCCAAACCAGCGATCTTATTACTACCTGAGCATGCAGGTTTGTGAAACATGTATGGTTAATGTGGTTTTTATCTTTTCACGCACCCATGGCATCAGTTATCGGTGAAACGGTTAATTCCTCTGTAAAAAAAAATATTACTAATTTTCCAGATCGTAATTATTGGCAGTCTGTTGCTGCGGCCAGACAGGTAGTATATAGTTGGGTTATATCTGTAATAATGTATTACAGGTGGTATTTGGTCTATGCGGATAGGTAGTGTTCTTTGTCGTCTTAAGACTTTATCGGCGACAGTAATCTAGAATCCTTCAGGAGGATATGAATGAGGAAGTTATTGCTTCTTGCATCAGTGGTTGCCTTTATCTTTTGTTTTAATATCGCAGAGGTATCGGCAGCCGATAAGAAGATCACAATCGGTGTTCCAGAGGGTCTTAAGTTTTATGGTGATCTGCGTGGCCGCGCTGAGTGGGATAAACGAGAGAAGGCCAGCGAGAGTTACGTCAACAAGAAACGCGATAGGATGAGGTATCGTTTTAGAGTAGGATTGACTTACACTCCGCCAAAGTACGGGCAGTACCTAGAGGTTGGTGCCAGAGCCACTACCGGCAATAAGGAAGATGCTAACTCACCGCATCAGACACTTGGTGGGGATAGTGGATCGAGCAAGGCCGATATAAATATCGATAAGGTCTATATTAAGGGTAAGTACCGTGATGGTTGGGCGTGGTTTGGTAAGAACTCGATGCCTCTCTGGCAGCAGAATGAATATTTCTGGGATACCGATGCCAATCCGGAGGGAATAGCAGTGGGTTATAAGTTTAAGAATATTGCCTCCATGCCTGTAACAGCTCTGGTTCAGGGTGGGCATTTTGTGCTGGAAGAGGGTAGTTGGAATGACGCGGATAAGGGGGATGAGGATGTGGATATGTGGGCTATGCAGGCGGTCGTCAAGGTAAAGCTCGAAAAGGTTGAGTTTACCTCGGCATACGGCGTGTTGCATACCGATGACGGGGCCTGCGTAAGGTATCAGGCCGGTGGAACGAGTTCGCCGTGTAGTGCTACTACAAAGGGCATTGGTACGGTTGATGCCAACTTTAGTCTGGCAAGTGTACAGGCCAAGCTCAGGTACTCAGAGGAGATTACCTTTACCCTGGGCTTTGACCGTATGAAGGGAGATGTAAAAGGCACGGTAACAGATAAAGACAAGGATGCTGGCTGGATTGCTTCAGCTGGTTTTTCATATAAGCGTTTCAGCACCAAGTTCTCACTTCTGGATATAGAGAAGTACGCGGTCTCTCCTTTCGCGCAGGATGATTGGGCTAACTATTACAGTGACTTTGAAGGTTATGAGGCCAAGGTGGCCTATAAATTAACAGACCGTATCAATGCTGATATAAAGCGTTTTGACGGGGAAAGGCAGATCGACTCCAAAGAGAGAGAAGAGCGCACTCAGGTGAATCTTAATATCAAATTTTAGGGTAGCGCAGAAATCAGTGTGTTTATAAATAATGGTAGGAGAATTTTAATATGAATATATCGGGTAGTATTAGAAACAAGTTGATCTTGTATTTTGTTGCGGTTGCGATGGTTCCGCTAATACTTCTTGGGGCTTACAGTATGAAGACTACCTCCAGCGTCTTGTCATCAAATGCCATTGAAGAGCAGAAGGTAAGTACAAAGGCCAAGGTAGATGAGTTGATGAAGGTCCTTGCCGGTAGTGAAAAGGACATGGTTATGCTTAAGAACCTCTCTTCTATGGAGCGACTCCTTATGGCTAAGGGTGCCGGAGATGACGCAGGTGTCGCGCAGTGGCGTGGGCATCTGGGGCAAGACTTCGCGAGCCTTGCCAGAAGCAGAGGGTCGTATATGCAGGTAAGGCTCTTGGACGCAGCTGGAATGGAGTTTACAAGGGTTGATTTTAAAGGCGGAGAAGCAAAGATCATCCCGGTAGGCAGCCTACAGAATAAGGGCAAGAATAGTTACTTTACCAAAGCAATGATCCTTGGTAATGGCGGGGTCTATTACTCGCCGCTTAATCTGAATAAAGAGCACGGAAAGGTCGAGGTGCCGTTTAAGCCGACTATAAGGTTGTCCTCTCCTGTATTTAGCAGCAGTGGTGAGAAGATGGGTGCGATAGTGCTGAACGTTGCTATGGGCGCGGCTCTGGAGCGTTTTAAAGAGGCAAGCTCAGGCGAGGTTATGCTCTTAAATAGCGATGGTTTCTTTCTCGCTAGCTCTGATGCTGAGCGCGAGTGGGGCTTTATGCTTGGTAAAGGTGGTGAAAAGATCGGTAAATACGCACCCGAGGTGGCCACAACAATAATGACCGATTTTATAGGTATTGCCAGGGGAGATAATGTCGTCTCGTATCAGCGCATTAACTTTGATCCGCGTGATAAAGGTAAGTTCTGGGTTGCTGCCAACAGCAAACCTATAGGTGAGATACTTGCCCCTGTCAATGCTTTTAAGAAGGTCTTCTTTCTTATAGTAGTCTGTGTTGCAGCAGCGGTCTTGTTTTTTGCCTTCTTTATGGGTAACCGTATAGCAGGGCCAATTGTAAGGGTCTGCGGGGCTTTAAGAGAGATCTCCGATGGCGACCTTACCGGCCAAGACGTTTCAACCAGCTCTAAAGACGAGCTGGGTAAGTTGGGTAGACTTGTCGATGCAATGAAGCATAACCTTAGTGATATTGTTGGGCATCTAAGGGTTTCTTCAGAGAATGTTGCCACAGCGACATCGGATCTATCTGCTACGGC
>CAZUFI010000145.1:0-4311 GCA_964618745.1 uncultured Thermodesulfobacteriota bacterium
TAAGGAAAGAGATTGCTTCGTCGGCTTACGCCTCCTCGCAATGACAGATAAATATAAATTTTATCAGATAGATAACATTCACAGATCCCTTTCGTATTAATACGACCCTCTGACTACACTCGGCACAGAACTATCCATTGAATTTTATGCCCCACCGCAGGTGAGCTGCCCCACCGCAGGTGCTTGCCGCACAGGCAGATATATTAATACAACTCTCTACTGCACTCGGCACAGAGCTATCCATTGAACTTTATGCCCCACCGCAGGTGGATCGCAATGACGAAATAAAAAAGGGGTGACGGTTTTTTTAAAAACCGTCACCCCTTACAAGATATCTTAATCAGTCCTTCTTTTAATTCTCGCAGAATGCCTTTAGCAGTTTAGCCCTTGTCGGATGCCTGAGCCTTCTTATGGCCTTGGCCTCAATCTGACGAACACGCTCTCTGGTAACACCCAGCACCTTACCGACCTCTTCCAGCGTATAGTCCTGACGCTCTCCGATACCGAAACGCATCTTTAATACCTTCTGCTCTCTGGGGGTGAGGCTATCAAGAGCCAGATCGGTCTGATAAGAGAGATCCTTGTCTATTGCATGTTCTGCCGGAGACGGTGATTTTTCATCCTCAATAAAATCGCCGAGTGAGCTCTCCTCGTCGTCCCCGATAGGGGTCTCTAAGGAAAGCGTCTGCTTCATCAACCTCAGGATTCGACGTACCTTTGAAATAGGTATATCCATCCTGCCGGCGATCTCTTCAGGCTCTGGCTCTCGCCCGAGCTCTTTGAGAAGCTGGCGCGAGGTCTGGAGCAACCTGTTTATAGTCTCTATCATATGCACCGGGATCCTGATCGTCCTGCCGTGATCAGCGATAGAGCGCGTTATTGCCTGCCTTATCCACCAGGTCGCGTATGTAGAGAACTTATAGCCCTTCTTATAATCAAATTTGTCAACGGCCTTCATAAGGCCGATATTACCTTCCTGTATGAGATCCGAAAACTTAAGGCCGAGATTAACGTAACGCTTTGCGATACTGACGACAAGCCTCAGGTTGGCCTCGATAAGCCTCTGCTTGGCCTCCCACATATGGTAATTATTTACCTTTACCTCACGCGAGAGCTCTTTAAGCTCGGTCCTTGTAAGCCCTACCATCTCTGCCACGCGTGCGACCCTTGCCTTTGCAAGAGCCGACTTCTTTGGCCCTCGTTTGCGCTCTTCACGCTCGAGATGACGCTCTACCCTTACAATACGCCTGACGATCCTATGAATAACATCATAGCTAAGGCTCATATCTTTTAAGACCTTATAGGCATTCATAGGCTTTCTACGCTTTAGCTTCTCAAAACGCACGAGCACATCAGCTGTAAACTCTTCATCGAACTGGCCTTCCTCGACCTCTTCCAGAAGTTTTCTGATAGAGACTTTTTCTTCTTTTATTCTTGAGGTAAAACGCATTATCTCGTTCATGGCAAAGGGGCTGCTAAGCGTAAGACGCGTAAGCTCATCCCTGCCCTCTTCGATCTTTTTGGCGAGTATTACCTCTTCTTCACGCTTTAAAAGGGATACCGCGCCCATCTCACGCATATAGATCCTGACCGGATCCTCAACGCGCTCAGGCTCTAATGCGGCAGTTCCTTTGGCCTTGCTGTTATCCTTTGCGCTATCTGTCTTATCCGCGGTATCAACGACCTCAATTCCCATCTCGCCAAGTGTCTCAAGGAGATTGTCCATCTCATCGACGGAGAAGTTGTCATCTGTAAAGGCATCGTTGATCTCGTCATAGGTAAGAAAACCTTTTTCTCTACCTGCATTGATAAGACCTACTATGTTATTATTACCGTTGCTACCGATCTCTACTTTTACTGTGCTGGACTTTTTCTTTTTACTAGCTTTTTTTGGCATATTTTCTCGCGCCGACCAGGTGAATAGAGCGTTAACAGGAACCAGATGGTCGATTGGGTTTTTAATATCCTACTGTAGCACAAAAGCAGGTTTCGTGTCAATACGATATATGTTCGATTTTGGCTTTTTTCCCAAATGCCAGCACGTTGAATATTAATCTTAATATAATTAAAATATCAGGTGACTTTTCCTGGTTTTTTTGTTAATTTTTATAGATGTATTAACATTCCTAATTATTTCATAAAAAATGCTTATCGAGCAGGAATATTACCTAGGCCACGGGCACAACAACTATATATTATATCAGCTTTCTCAGACGAGGCTTTTGCTGCCCGGCGGCACAAAGGGCCTTGATCAACAAACAGACGATGCTACTTGGAGGAATTTAATGGCAAAGAGTACTAAAAAGAAGCTTGTATACTTCTTTGGGGACGGAAAAGCCGAAGGCAAAGGCACGATGAAAGAACTGCTCGGAGGTAAAGGAGCGGGGCTTGCCGAGATGACCAATATTGGTCTACCCGTACCGGCGGGCTTTACCCTGACCACAGAGGTCTGCGACAATTATTACAAACATGCCAAAAAATATCCAACAGGTATTAAAAAAGAAGTAGAGACGCATCTGAAAAAACTAGAACGGCTCGTAGGTAAAAAGCTTGGCGATTCAAACAACCCGCTTCTGGTCTCGGTAAGATCAGGTGCCGCGCAATCAATGCCAGGCATGATGGAGACGATCCTAAATCTAGGGCTCAATGACAAATCCGTAGAAGGGCTGGCAAAAAAGACCGGCAACCGCCGTTTCGCTCTCGATGCCTATCGCCGCTTTATAATGATGTACGGCTCAACCGCAATGGAGATACCAAGAGAGCTCTTTGACGAAGAGTTTGATGATATTAAGACACGCTTTACGCGAACCAGGCTCAAGATCCGCAGAGTGAAGATAGATGACAACGATGTCAACGAAGAAGAGTTGGAAGAACTCATCAAACGCATGAAGAGGGTCTATAAAAGGCACACCAATACTGATTTTCCGCAAGACCCCAACGACCAGCTCTGGGGTGCGATAGATGCCGTAGTTCAATCCTGGATGGCAGACAAGGCCATAACCTACCGCGAGGTCGAGGGCATAACAGGCCTGCTCGGCACGGCTATAAATGTCGTCCAGATGGTCTTTGGCAATATGGGTGAGGACTCTGGTACCGGCGTCTGCTTTACCAGAGATCCCAATTCAGGCAAAAACACCTTCTACGGCGATCTGCTTATGAATGCTCAGGGTGAGGACGTCGTCGCAGGCATCCGCACCCCGCTTCAACTAATAGACCTTAAGAAAAAAATGCCGACTATCTATAAAGAACTTAAAGTTGTTAGGAAAAAACTAGAGTCGCACTATAAAGACATGCAGGATATCGAGTTCACGATGGAGCAGGGTAAGCTCTACATACTCCAGACCAGAAGTGGTAAGCGATCACCTGCTGCCTCCTTCCGTATCGCTACCGATATGGTCAAAGAAAAGCTGATCACCAGAGAAGAGGCCCTACTCAGGATAAGTGCTAAAGACATAGAAGGGCTCTTCTACCCTGTTATTGATTCAAATATTGAGCCGAGTGAACTAAAAAAGCAGTTCTTCGCAACAGGCATACCTGCTGTACCCGGAGCTGCTTCCGGCATAATAACCCTTACCGCAAAGAGTGCCGAGTTGCTCGCTGCCGACGGTAAGAAGGCAATACTTGTACGTAAGGAGACAAGCCCCGAGGATATAGGGGGGATGCATGCCGCAAAGGGCATCCTTACAGCAACAGGCGGAAAGACCTCTCACGCAGCCGTCGTAGCCCGTGGCTGGGGCAAGTGCTGTATCGTTGGCTGCGAGGACCTTATAGTTGACTACGAGGCAAAGACCGTCTCGGTCGGCAAGACAACACTTAAAGAAGGCGACGAGGTAACGCTTAACGGCTCTACCGGGGATATATTCAAAGGCCGTCTGCCACTTATAAAACCTGTCCTGCCGCCGTCTTATAATACAATTATAAAGTGGGCCGACAAAGTACGCACATTAAAGGTCAGAACAAACGTCGATACACCTTATGACGCTGAAAACGCAATAAAGCTCGGTGCAGAGGGAATAGGACTGTGCAGAACAGAGCACATGTTCTTTGATACGGAAAAGCGCAGGCTCGCCATCCAGAGGATGATCGTCGCCGAGAACTCGACCGACAGAGGCGAAGCTCTACAGCAGCTTCTGCCATACCAGCGCAAAGACTTTACCGGGATCTTCCGCGCCATGGAGGGCAAGCCCGTCACTATCCGTCTGCTTGACCCGCCTCTACATGAATTCGTGCCGCACTCCGAGCATGACCAGAAACATCTGGCCCAGACCATCGGCATACCGTTCAGTACGGTAAAACATAAGATAGAAAAAC
>CAZUFI010000146.1:0-4279 GCA_964618745.1 uncultured Thermodesulfobacteriota bacterium
ATTGATTTTACAGATAATAATCCGGGCTATACTTCCTTACCTTTGAAAGTGTAAAAATAATCGACACCTACTATAGAGGTAGTATCGGTTTTCTGCCTTATTCTAAATCCAGAGTAAGGTCTATTAGGAAAGAACTTTCGCACTCTAAAAAAACCTACAGCACCACATCCCATCTACCATAAAACAGAAAAAATCAGAATTACAGTTGCAGGTAACTAGGCCTTTTCAATCTTTATAAGTAGGACTCCTTCCCCCTACTACCTCTATTTTTTACCGGCAAGCTTCTTCTTCATCTTAACTGCGTCATTAAAATCAGAAAAACTATCCGAGAGCTCTATAGCCTTTTTAAAGTACTTTAACGCCTCACCATCCTGATCGGCCTTATAATAAGCCATCCCTAAATGATAAAGCACCGAGGGATTATCCGGCATAAGCGAGGCCGACCTATTTAATATCTCCAATGCCCTCTCGGTCTTGCCGTCCTGCACAAGTATCCATCCGAAGGTATCCAGCACCATTGCGTTTTCAGGAGCTAGGAAGGCCGCCTTCTCTGCAAGCGAAAGTGCCTCACCTCTACCGCCGGATTTAGAAAGGATAACAGCAAGATTATTCATCGCTATTACGTGTTCTGGCTCTTTTTTTATAATCTCACGATAAAGCTCTTCGGCCTTTCGAAGACTTCCGGCGTCCTGGTAGAGCGCGGCAAGAAAAAAGCTATCGCCAAGATTATCCGGACGCAACTGGGCAACCTTCTTGGCAACCTTAATTGCCTTAGCCTCCTTACCCTGACGGCTATAAGCAATACGCAGAGCCCTCAGGAGAAATGGGGCATCAGGAGAAAGGACCAACCCTTTTTCAAGGAAGACAACAGCCCGGTCGTAGTCTTTTAAAAATCCGTAGAAAAGCCCCAGCCTGTACGGAGGAAAAGGCTCTTTCGGATACTTTACGATCATATCCTTAAACGTCTTTTCTGCCTGATCCAACTGACCGTCAAATTGATATGCAGTGCCAAGCAAATCGTAGCTACCCTTATTCACATCTTTGGAAGCAAGCATCTGCTTATATATTACAATGGCGTCCTTAAAACGCCTCTGCATAATGTAGACATCGGCCCTTCTTTTTTTAATCTGAAACGGATTTTTGCTAAATTTCTGAGCCTTTGAATACTGCTCAAGGGCCTTGTTATATTCCTCCGTGGCAAGGTAGGTCTCACCAAGCTGATAATATCCTGTCGACCACTCAGGCTTGCTCTGCACAACCTTCTTGAGTTCTTTAACCGACTCTGCGTACTGCCGCACCTCCCTGTAAGCTATCCCAAGTGCTAGATGTCCGCCTTCTCCTTCTGGCCTTAGACGACTTACTATCTTAAACTCACGCAGAGCCTCTGCTCCTTTCTTGAGACCAAGGTAGGCAGTCCCCAGAACTATATGAGCAGTCACATTCTTACTATTGCCATCGACCACACCCTCAAGAAGCTCTATGCTCTTTTGAAATCTTCCGAGACGATTATAGAGCATAGCAAGGTTGACCTTAACACCGATATATCTCTCAGGTGTACCAACAAGCCCCATCTCAAAGTGCTCTATAGCAGGCTTGAGCTTCCCCTCCTTCTCATAGATAAGGCCAAGCCTCTGGTGAGCCCTTCGGCCCTTAGGTGCTATCTTAACGGCTCTGAGCAGCTCACGCAGGGCCTCTTTATCCTTCTTTTGAAAAAGGTAGACCTCTCCTATCTTCGTAATAGCCGTATGCTGTGTTGGAGAAGCCTTTACTGCCTTTTTTAGCTCTACAAGGCCACCGTCAATATCACCCTTCATTACAAGAGCCGCGCCAAGTATTTCATATGCAGGAGCTGAACCAGGTTTACGTTTCAAAAAGGCTCTCGATTTTTCTATAGCCCCGTCGAGGTTACCTTTATCAAGTAACGCAAGCGCATCTACCAGAGTCTTATCGCCTGAGCGAATAACTAGACCGTCATTATCGAAATTTATCGAGGTATCAGTTGGATCCAACTGAAGAGCAAAGGCGGCACCTGAAAAGATGGAAAATATCGCAAATACAATAACACCGCAGACCCAACTTGTCTTCAACATAACACCCATCCTGCACCTCCGACGAAATCAACTACCTATTTGTATGGTCTACTTTAGCACTCTAAACAAAACAATGACAAGAAAAAATTATGCGTCCTAACCTTAACAAAAAAAGAAAGAAGGTAGGCGGCTACGCCACCTACCTTCCAACTTAAACACATCAATAACGATCTGATTTAAATTCAAATAAACCGTACTAAGACCTCTTCTTCTTCCTTACCCTGTAAAAAGCAAAGGCCGCAATACCGCTGCCAAGAAGGAGGTAAGTCGAAGGCTCGGGTATAACCGCATCAGTCACCACTATACGGTCAACTTCAGTCCCGACACGCCCGCCATCCACGATACCATAGATGGAGAAGTCATAGATACCTAGTGTGTCACCCGTGAAGGTCACGTCAAATTCAAAGGTACGCTCTATCGAGCGATCATAGGCCCCTACATAAGGCGCAGGCGAATACGTTACGGTCACGCCTCCGGGAACCTCTGAGATATCCAAACCGACAACCGAGTACTCATCTATAGCTGCGGTTATCGCATCCTGGATAACGTCAACTATAGCAGCGTTATTAGGACCTATATGGAGGTTACCGCCGGTCGCCGCCGTTATCCTCGTGGCTGCGCCAGCAACAGCAGGACCGCCCTCACCAGAAGCAGAACCTGAAGAATCAAGACCACTAGCACCGCCCACATTTATAGCCTCAACCTGTATGCCATTGGCTACCAGAGCGGCCGTAGCAGAGACTTCGGTCGAGCCACCGGAAGCATCATGGCCCGGTGCGTCGCCAAACCATACAATAATACGCTCAGAACCCACACGCCAGCTTGTCGTGTTAGCTACCTCCTCCAGTGCATAAAGCTGGGCCTCTGGCCAGTCATTACCACCCGAGGCACTCCACATATTAATACCAGCCTGAGCCAATGGCTGGCTGGTGGTAATATCCTGATTCAACCTGTAGGCATACGGATCGTCCCAATCCTTGTACTCACCTACACCAAAAGCTACATCACCCAAGGCCGCGGTAGAAGAAAGGATAGTCGAGGCACTACTAATGATGCCGGAGATGGCCCCGCCCATGCTTCCCGTAGTATCAGCAAGGAAAAAGACATCTACCTTGCTGCTGGCGGCGGCTCTCTCACTGACGGTAACGATCTTGGTAATAGTTACACTCTCGCCGACAGCAAGCGTATCAGAGTATGTATCTGGTGTAATACTATCCGCACTTGCAAATGTCGGAACACATAGAATTAGCGCAACCAACAAGACCCCAAGTAATCTGACTCCTAAAGACTTCTTTAGCTTCATCATCCCACCTCTTTTTAGTTTTAATTTAAAACAAACTTATATTATGCACCCAATCTTTACACTATTACCTACATAGCGCTACTAGTCTTATGTAAGACCTTAGTACTAAACAAAAGTATTATGCAAAAAACTTATTAAGACTTTAGTACTACATAAAAGTATCATGCAAAAACCGTGCCATCCACTGTATAGCCGTAACCCATTGATTAATAAGAGGTTTTACGATAGTTAAAAAAGGCAAAATAAAAACTGTAAAAAAACTTTACAGTGCAAAAACTCGTCGTGAGTAAAAATTCAATACAAACAACATGTTAGCAAAATCCGCTAACTGTAAACAATCCCGACACTAAAAAAAGTCAACTACTTCTAGAGACAAGTAGCTGTAAACACTGAAAGTGATAAGCCTTAAAGAAATACTCCTGAAATCTTTACATAGGTCATCATAAGTAAGATTAGTACAGACGCCACTGAAAGAGTCTACGGCGAGCACCTGCTAACCCTTGGTTACTCAGCACCATAAAAAAGCCGGGGCTGCCCAAAGGCAGCCCCGGCTTTAACTACTTACATATCTAATCTGCAAGAAGCAGGTTTAAATAATTCTAAAACGACCTTCTACGGCCCTCGGTCCTATTTTCACTGCGTGCGCCGGGACGCCCGCCAGAACGTGCGCCACTGCGCCCCTCGCTCCTTGCGCTACGATTATCACTACGACCGGGACGAGCCCCCCCATCGCGATAAGAACCATCACTGAGACTCTCACTCCTATTGCCGCGCGCTTCGGTGCGGCTGCTACTTTCGCCCGCTCTGCTGCGCCCCTCACTCCTGCTTGAAGATCTACCCTGGCGGCTCTGCGTCTTACGGCTATTGGACGATGCGGATTGCCTGC
>CAZUFI010000147.1:0-1719 GCA_964618745.1 uncultured Thermodesulfobacteriota bacterium
CCGAGTCATCTACCTCGAAGTTATTGGTTCCGCTGTTGGCCGGGTTCAGGCTGTTCTCCATATTTATAAAGGTTCCGGCGGCAGCATTGGAGTATGCGTTTGTCTTCCATGCCTCCCAGTCCGGCGAGCCGTATACGTTAGGTGCCCCGTCTACGTATAAATTTATCACTATCGCCTCTGAATCGCTAAAGCTAACCAATGTGAATATCAGGCCCAGCAAAATGCCGGCCAAAAAACCAAATCTTTTCATATCTACCCCCCCTCTAGGTGCTTTATTCTATATATTTATGAGTTAATGCAATATGCATGCCATAGTGTAACTCTTTATTTTTACAGCGTTAGTTTGCAGTAGTATTGCAGGTGTAAAATAAATTTACACAAAAATGGTAGGCGCAAAGAGGTCTTTGGGGTCTTAATTAGTATTAACATAATAATCTTAAAGGGTTACCTTTCTAGTTGTAGTCTGAAAGTTGTAAAATAAATTTACACTGTTGTTTTATCAGGAGGTTTATCTGTGTGTGTGCGTTTTTGGCAGGGGCGGGCGGTACTTATGATATACGAGTAGATATGCTTACTCTTTGACTACTGCGCCGCTAAATGGTATTCTATAAGATTATGTCATTTAAATCTGGTTTTATATCTATAGTCGGCAGACCTAATGTCGGAAAGTCAACGCTCTTGAATGCGATCCTTGGCGAGAAGATCGTTATCGTCTCCAGCAAGCCGCAGACGACGCGTAATGCTGTGCGAGGTGTTAAGAACACGGACGGCGCGCAGATGATCTTTGTCGATACCCCGGGTATTCATAAAGGGCGCGGGCGCATGACGGAATTTATGGTCGGTGAGGCCCTCGCTTCGCTCTCTGAGGTCGATGTAGTCCTTTATATGGTCGATGCCTCTCGTAAGATCGGAGAGGAAGAGGCCTTTATTCTGGACAAGCTCCGCCGTGTAAAGGCCCCGGTCGTTCTTGCTATAAATAAGATAGATACCGTTGCGAGGAAGAGCCTTTTGCCGCTTATGGCAAAGCTCTCCAAGCGTATGGAGTTTGTCGATGTCATACCGATCTCCGCTCGTAAGGAAGATGGTACAGAGGCTCTGGTAGAGATACTGAAAGGGCTTTTGCCGGAAGGCCCGGAGTATTACTCAAAAGATATGATAACGGATCAGTCCGAGAGGTTCTTGGTAAGTGAGCTTATCAGAGAGAAGGTCTTTGAACTGACCAAAGAAGAGATACCTTATTCGGTAGCCGTAGAGATAGAAGAGTTTAAAGAAAAGAGCGATATTATACGTATCGGGGCCGTGATAAATGTCGAGCGTGATTCTCAAAAAGGCATCGTCATCGGCAAGGGTGGGGGAATGCTCAAGATTGTAGGTAGCGAGGCCCGCACAGATATAGAGAAGCTACTTCAGAAAAAGGTCTTTCTCAAGCTATTCGTTAGGGTTACGAGAGATTGGTCAAAGAACGACCGAGACCTGAAAGAGTTCGGGTATAAATAGGTGCTGCGCACGGCTAAATCAAGGTTGATGTATTTAGCCTGCGATATGAAGATTTAATTTTAAATGATTTTGTTGCGGCGAAGCCGCTTTGCCCCCACGCATGTGGGTTGCCCCGAAGGGGCTTTTGCCCTCACGCAGTGAGTGTCCTGTCGTAGATGGTGGTGCTTCGCACGGCTAAATCAAGGTTGATGTATTTAGCCTGCGATATGAAGATTTAATTTT
>CAZUFI010000147.1:1819-4266 GCA_964618745.1 uncultured Thermodesulfobacteriota bacterium
GCCTGAGGCGGTTCGTTGATTTATTTCAGCATATGTAGTAATAAAATAAAAGCAAGAGACGAGATTGCTTCGGGATAAATCCCTCGCAATGACAGGTTGTCAGAGGGTAGCCTTAAGGAAAGTATATAAAGATGAAACCAGTAGTAGCCATAGTAGGACGACCGAATGTTGGTAAGTCCGCGCTTTTTAATCGTATTCTCGGGGTGCGCAGGGCCATAATAAAGGACGAGCCCGGAGTTACGCGAGATATTAATTACGCTGACTGCGAGGAGCTGGGCCGTCCTTTTACGCTTATCGATACCGGCGGTTTTGAGCCCAAGGCAAAGGAAGAGATCGTAAGGAAGATAAGGGAGCAGACGAGCCTTGCTATTGAGGAGGCCGATGTTATTGTTTTTCTGATGGACGGGCGTGTAGGTCCTAGCAACTCTGATAAAGAGATATCGGCAATGCTTAGAAAGTCCGGGAAGCGGGTTATCTACTGCGCAAATAAGGTCGATACGCAGAGTTTGATCGGGGTGACCGGCGAGTTTTATTCGCTTGGCGTTGAAGAGATACTGCCTGTCTCGGCCGAGCATGGTCTGGGGCTTGCCGAGTTGATGGATAAAATTATAGAGGAGTTGCCAGAGTATATAGAAGAGGAAGAAGAGACCGAGCTGCTGAAGGTCGCTTTGGTTGGCCGCCCTAATGCCGGAAAGTCTTCGCTCTTGAATAAATTTATAGGCAGGGAGCGTTCTATCGTAAGTGCCGTAGCAGGGACGACGCGCGACTCTATTGATACGCCCTTTGAGCATGACGATAAAAATTATATGTTGATAGATACGGCAGGGATCAGGCGTAAGGGCAGGATAAGTCGTCGTCTTGAGACCTACTGCGTTGTCTCGGCGATACGTAGTATCGAGCGTTGCGATGTGGCACTGCTGGTCGCAGACGGTATGGAGGGGCTTCGGTCGCAGGACGAGCGTATAGCAGGGCTTGTGGAAAATCGCGGTAAGTGCTGCATAATAGTGGTAAATAAGTGGGATTTGGTCGAGAAAGATACTGATACCGCAAAGGAATATACCGAGAAGATTCATGAGCTTATGCCGTTCTTGTCTTATGCGCCGGTTGTCTTTGTCTCGGCTCTTACGGGCAAACGCGCCCTTGATATATTTAAGGTCGTCGAGCGTGTTCGTGAGCAGGCCACTAGAAAGCTCCAGACCTCGACCTTAAATGACCTTCTGCGCCAGTTTACAACGCGCCATCACCCGCCTGTATATAGGGGGAAGCCCATTAAGTTTTATTATATGACGCAGACCGGCACGGCCCCTCAGCGGCTGCGGATCTTTACGAACTATCCGATGGGTGTGCCAATGGCTTACAGACGGTATCTGATAAATCGTTTCAGAGAGGCACTGGATATCGGTGAGGTCCCTTTACGGGTCTCTTTCAGGAGCAGGAGATAGGGGCTTTGTCTTGTATTTTTAAGGATTTGTGCTAATATTTGGTTGAATAGACGACAAATATATGAGAAAATTAAGCCTTAAACTTTTTAGATAAAAATATTATTGTTTTATTTTTCAGGGGGCGTAAGTTCTGAATGAATAACTTATATAAAAATGTAGCACTTTGGCTGATTATAATAGCAGCCGTAGTCTTGATGTTTAACTTCCTTAACTATAAGGAAAAACCAAAGAACGAAATTATATTTACCGACTTTATGGAGTCCGTAGATAACGGCGGTGTATCCTCGGTCGTCATACAGGGTAATTCCATTAAGGGCCAGGACAGGGACGGTAAAGAGTTTACTACTTATGCCCCGTTTGATCCAGAGTTGGTTAGTAAGCTTCAGGAGAAGAAGGTCAGGATATCGGCAGAGCCTGTCGTGAATAGCCCGGGTTGGGGTAATATTCTTATCTCTTGGTTCCCGATGTTATTGCTTATCGGCGTCTGGCTTTTCTTTATGCGTCAGATGCAGGGCGGCGGCGGCAAGGCCATGAGCTTTGGTAAATCCAAGGCAAAGCTCTTGACCGAGAACCAGCAGAAGATTACCTTTAGAGATGTTGCTGGAATAGACGAAGCAAAGGAAGATGTCCAGGAGATAATTGATTTTCTAAAAGCACCGAAGAAGTTTACAAAGCTTGGCGGAAGAATCCCTAAGGGTGTTCTGCTTGTGGGTTCACCGGGAACGGGTAAGACGCTTTTGGGTAAGGCCATAGCCGGTGAGGCCGGTGTGCCTTTCTTTAGTATCTCTGGTAGTGATTTTGTGGAGATGTTCGTAGGGGTCGGAGCCTCGCGTGTAAGAGACTTATTTGCACAGGGCAAGAAGAATGCGCCTTGTATTATATTTATAGATGAGATCGATGCCGTCGGTAGGCATCGCGGCGCGGGGCTTGGTGGCGGTCATGATGAGCGAGAGCAGACGCTTAACCAGTTGCTCGTCGAGATGGACGGCTTTGAGAGTAATGAGG
>CAZUFI010000148.1:0-2250 GCA_964618745.1 uncultured Thermodesulfobacteriota bacterium
AACTTGATTAATAGATTTAGCCGTACGCAGTACCCTGCGCAGAGCAAAGCGACTTCGCAGCAGTACACCTACTAAACGAGTGCTAAACTAAGTTAACACTTAGCTTCCCCACCCTTTCGTGCTCAGAAAAGTTTCAGACACTAGGAGGAATGAAGATTGAAACCGCAGCATACTTGAAAGTATGTGAGGATTCAAATCTGAAATTCCGACAACGTAGATAAGCGTTTATGAGTGCGTAATCAGGCCGAACTCGCCTCTTTATCATTTTCATAGATAAGTATGGGGTTCCCCTTACCTAGGATAACATCCTCGTTGATTATGCATTCCTTAACCGTCGGCTGAGATGGCAGCTCGTACATTGTATCAAGCATCGAGTTCTCCAATATCGAACGGAGTCCGCGCGCGCCTGTCTTACGCTTTGTAGCCTCTCGCGCCAATGCATGCAAGGCACCGTCGGTGA
The DNA here is from genome assembly GCA_964618745.1 of uncultured Thermodesulfobacteriota bacterium. Taxonomy (GTDB): domain Bacteria; phylum Desulfobacterota; class GWC2-55-46; order GWC2-55-46; family DRQE01; genus JAJRSM01. The sequence goes on from CAZUFI010000148.1 coordinate 461, forward strand.
ACTTGATCTTTACATTTTCCAACTCAAAGAGTTTTTGATACTGCTTAACCAGAGCACTTCTAGGCTCGGTCAAGATCCGTACCAGGCTCTTCTCGTCCAGCTCCTCCAGAACCGCAAAGACCGGCAACCTACCCATAAATTCAGGTATCAAGCCATATTTCATAAGGTCCTGAGGCTCAACTAGGGCAAGCAGGTCACTTTTATCCTTCTTCTCCACCACCTGCACGGATTCTTTGGAATGAAAGCCCAGCATCTTCGTGCCTACACGCTGCCCAATTATCGTTTCAAGGCCCGTAAAGGCCCCTCCTACGATAAAGAGGATGTTGGATGTGTCTACCTGCAAGAACTCTTGCTGAGGGTGCTTACGCCCACCCTTAGGAGGCACGTTAGCGACTGTACCCTCTATTATCTTAAGAAGAGCCTGCTGTACGCCCTCACCAGAGACATCTCTGGTAATCGACGGGCTATCGCTCTTCCTTGAAATCTTATCTATTTCATCGATATAGACGATACCCTTCTGGCAACGCTCAACATCATACTCGGCATTCTGCAAGAGCCCGAGTATAATATTTTCGACATCCTCGCCAACGTAGCCCGCCTCGGTCAATGTCGTGGCATCGGCTATGGCAAAAGGAACATTCAGGATCTTGGCGAGCGTCTGAGCAAGCAAGGTCTTACCTGAACCGGTCGGCCCGAGCAGCAGTATATTACTCTTTTGCAACTCGACGTTGCCAAGCGAGACCTGACTATCTATCCGCTTGTAATGATTATATACCGCAACGGCCAGAACCTTCTTTGCATACTCCTGACCAATTACGTATTCGTCAAGGATTCGCTTGACTTCCGCTGGCTTCGGTATTACCTTAGATTTCTTTTTAAAGTCATCTTTTTCGTATTCTTCGGCTATTATATCATTGCAAAGGCCAATACACTCGTCGCATATATAGACCATCGGCCCTGCAACCAGCTTCCTGACCTCATCTTGCCTCTTGGAGCAAAAAGAACAGGCAAGGTAACCGTCACCTCTTTTCTTATCTCCAGCCATTTGTTGCTCCTCCGCACTTTTTCATTAAACCAGACCGGAAGCCAGACCATAAACCAAACCAGCTCTGCCCCCGGCTGTGCCAGCTGAAACCACCCTAATAGCTATCACTACCACGCAGCTTAAACCAACCTTACCAAATAGAAGGTCACGCCCTCTTATCGATAACCTTATCAATTATACCATATTCTTTTGCCTCTGCACTAGTCATAAAGAAATCCCTCTCAGTATCATTATGAACGGTTTCATAAGGCTGGCCCGTGTGATGAGACATGATTCTCGTAAGCTCTTCACGCAGGCGTAGAATCTCCTTTGCCTGAATATCTATATCAGTGGCCTGACCTTGAGCACCGCCAAGTGGCTGATGAATCATAATACGTGAATGTGGCAGAGCGAAACGCTTACTAGAAGCTCCGCCAGAGAGAAGCAGTGCCCCCATGCTGGCGGCCTGTCCGATACAGATAGTAGAGACATCTGGCTTTATATACTGCATGGTATCATAGATACCAAGCCCGGCACTTACTATGCCACCCGGGGAGTTGATATAAAGATTGATATCTTTTTCAGGATCTTCAGATTCCAAAAACAAAAGCTGAGCTATTACCAGATTTGCAACATCGTCATTTACCTGCGTACCAAGAAAGACTATCCTGTCCTTAAGAAGCCGAGAATATATATCATAGGCCCTCTCTCCCCTACCTGAGGTCTCAACTACCATAGGTACAAGTGTCATAAGCTCATCGGTCAT
>CAZUFI010000148.1:2350-4232 GCA_964618745.1 uncultured Thermodesulfobacteriota bacterium
CCCTACCTGAGGTCTCAACTACCATAGGTACAAGTGTCATAAGCTCATCGGTCATAACCACCCCTTTATTACTTTTTTTATGGCCACGCTAACGTCGGCTGGTTCAGCCAGCCGTCTCCAGCTCAGTGCCCATTATTTTATCAAATACCTTGTCTCTCATAATGCTCTCGGTCAAGATACCTATAGCTTGCTTTTCCTCTAACGCCTTACGCACCGTATCCGCCTTCTCGCCGCGTGACTTTGCTATATTAGCTATTGCCTGATCTATCTCCTGATCAGAGACGCCTATCCCTTCGTTATCAGCGATAACATCAAGGATAATATCGCTCTTTGCCTGATTCAGCGCGATCTGGCGATAACGCTCCTTGGCCTCTCGTGAGCTGGCGTCGTAACCAAGCGGATTGATCTTACCGCTGCGTACGCCATTCATCATATTGCTCATAAGCTGAGTATAGTACTTATTTTCGAGGGTTTCAGGGACATCAAAGTCATTGGCCGCCAGAATCTTATCGAGCACCTCTTTTTTCACGCGATCTCTCTCATTATTAACCTTAATCGAGGTCACCTCGGTACGTACTTTTGTCATGAGATCTTCCAGATTATCACAGCCTAAGTCTTTGGCAAAATCGTCATCTACAGGAGCCAGGTCCTTTTTCTTGACTGTCTTAATAGTCATATTAAACTCAGCGGTCTTACCTGCTACGTTTTTATCATGATAGGCGATAGGGAAGGGTTTCTTGAATTTCTTTACGTCTCCGGCCTTTGCTCCTACGGCTAACTCTTCAAACTCAGGCAGCGATGCACCCTGACCGACCTCAAATGTATAGTCCTTCTTCTGCCCCTCTGAAGCGGCAAGTGGCGCTCCGTCTACCGTACAGTCAACAGCTATCGTAACCTGATCGCCGTCCTCCGCGACACCGTCGGATTTTTTAAAGTTGGCATTACGCCCCCTTAACATATCTATATTCTGATTAATCTCATCTTCGGTCACCTCGGTTGGCTCAGACTTCACCTCGATGCCCATATAGGTATCTGACGATACAGTCGGCATAATATCTATCATTGCCCTGTAGATAAATGGTGAGTCAACGCTGAGCCTTACGACATCAACCTTGGGCGCGGCTATCGACTTTACACCCTTTAACTTCAATGCCTCGGGATAACTCTTGGCTATCACCTGCTTGGATACGTCTTCCAGAACGTCCTTGCCGAACTTCTGTTTTATAACAGACTCAGGGACCTTGCCCTTGCGAAAACCCTCGACATCTGCCGTCTCCATTAATGCCGCAAAACCGGCCTTTATACCTTCGGTAAGCTCAGAGGCCGGAACCTCTACCAACAAGGCCTTCTTGAGGCCGCCTAGATCTTCTAACTCTACCTTTAAATCCATAACCCTGTACTCTCCTTACGCTCTTTATTTTATCCAGCCTAAAAGGCGGATCATACGCTGATAAATTCTATGTAAAATCTAGTAAAGCCTTCACTATCTGGCCCTGCCCGGAGGAAATCTATGCATCAACCAAGCGGGCCAAGGTTTGGTGCGAGAGGGGGGACTCGAACCCCCACGGTCACCCACCAGATCCTAAATCTGGCGCGTCTGCCAATTCCGCCACTCTCGCCCATTACACACAAGATAGTACACTACGATGAATAATAAGGGCTGCGCACCTGTTAGGCACTCAATTGGTCAGACCCTAATAATCTTTAATTATAGTCAATAGACAGGTTGCATGCAACAAAAATGTGGAAGATAAGACTATTATGGAGGCAGACTGCAAAGTCTCAGGCCTTCGATAGTAAAATCCCCCTTTAAATTCAGACTTTAAATAAAGGGAAGGTAAATTAATGCTAAATATTCGGCCTCATCTGAGAGAACAACTGA
>CAZUFI010000149.1:0-4210 GCA_964618745.1 uncultured Thermodesulfobacteriota bacterium
CGGCTTCGCCGCGCAAAACAAAACCTTCTGCTTTGTCATCCTGAATTTAGTTTAGCATCTGTCTTTGAAATGATTTTTTATATTTATATCTGAGCGACCTTTATAGGTCGTTTTTTTTGTTTTGGGTTTTTTTGAGATTGCTTCGTCGCACCGGGCCTTTGACCCTTGCTCCTCGCAATGACAGGAGTGTTGTTTCAGCAAGGCTAAAGCCTTGCCCTACATTACTTCCCTCTCCCCTAGGGGGAGGTTAAAAGGGGTTTTTTTGTAGGTTGGGTAGAGCGTAGCGGCGGAGCCGTGAAGCGAAACCCAACAAAGTCTTTTCTATCTCTAAGCAGGGTGCCGCCTATAGCTTCTCTTTTTGTTGGTTCAAGTTTGTAACTTGAACCATTTATTCTGTCAAGTCTTGGAAGTGTTATAAGTCTTCATTATACCTTCTCTTACGCCGTATCTTTTATGATCTTTATGGCCTCAGCAAGGGCAGCATCAATCTTCTTGCCGTCTTTGCCGCCGGCCTGCGCCATATCTGGTTTGCCGCCGCCTCTGCCGCCGACTATCGGGGCTATGCGCTTTACAATATCTCCGGCACTAAAGCGGCTGGTCAGGTCTTTGGTGACGGCGGCCAGCAGTACTGCCTTACCGCCGCTGTCGCAACCAAGTATGACTACCCCTGATTTGATTTTGTCGCGCAAAAGATCCGCCATCTTACGCAGATCCTTTGCATCGTCGGGGCCGACCTTAATGGCAAGGACATTTACGCCAGCTACCACCTGAACCTCTTGTGCCAGTCCCTTTGCGCTCTCGCTCTTGCCGTGTTCTTTGATGCGAGCAAGTTCTTTTTCCAGATCTTTTTGTTTATTGATTAGGCGGTGTATTTTATTTGGGACGTCATTCTTTGTCGTCTTTAGTAAGGATGCAGCATCTGTTAGGGTCTTATAAGAATCATTGAGAAGTCTCAGGGCGGCATCGCCTGTAACGGCCTCTAGTCTTCTAACGCCGGCGGCGACCGAGCTCTCACCCGTAACCTTTACAAGCCCTATATCGCCGGTCATCTTTACGTGTGTCCCTCCGCATAGCTCGGTGCTTACATTCGGGACCTGAACCATGCGCACCTCATCGCCGTATTTATCACCAAAAAAAGCCAGTGCGCCTTTTTGAACGGCCTCTTTGTAGGGGAGCGTCTCGGTTGTAACGGCTATATTTTTCCTTATCGCGCTATTTACCTCGTCTTCTATCTTTGTTATTTCTTCGGCTGTTAATTGATTGAAGTGATTAAAGTCGAACCTGAGGCCGTCTTTATTTACCAGAGACCCGGCTTGGCGTACGTGCTCGCCGAGCGTTCGTCTGAGGGCTGCGTGCAGCAGATGCGTAGCCGTGTGGTTACGCCTTGTTGCGTTGCGCACTTCGGTGTCGATTGCCAGAACCAGTTTGCGGTCTTCTTGTAGCGTACCTTCTGTGACCTTTCCGTGGTGGACGATAAGCTCGGGTAAAGGTCTTTTCGTATCAGAGATCTCGACCTTGAAGTCAGTGCCGCTTATAGTTCCACGGTCTCCGGCCTGACCACCGCTCTCGCCGTAGAAGGGGGTTTTTTTTGATATTATCTCGATGGTATCGCCTTTTACGGCTTCTTTAATTATTATGCCGTCCTTTATAATGCAGGTAGCCTCTGATATCTCGCGCTCTTCTGTATAGCCGACGAACTCAGAGCTGATGCCCTCAGCCAGAAGCTCTGCGTAGAACTCTGTGCCGGAGGCACCTACCGTGCCGCCCTTCCATGAAAGCCGGGCCTTGTCTTTCTGAGCCTCCATCATCTTGTTGAAGCCAGCCTCGTCAACGGTCATTGTATAGGTCTCGGCCCTTAAGATATCGGCGGTAAGGTCTATCGGAAAGCCGTAGGTATCGTAAAGTTTAAATGCAAAATCGCCGGAGATGACGGTATCTTTTGTGGCTTTGAGCCTTGCGACCTCTTCTTCGAGCATTCCGAGGCCTCGTTCTAGTGTTTTAAAGAACTGCTCTTCTTCGCTAAAGGTAGCCTTCTCGACAAGCTCCTTTGCCTGTGCCAGCTCAGGGTATACAGAGGCCATATGCTCGGCGACGACCCCTGTGACCTTAAAGAGAAATGGTTTGTCTATGCCAATCAGCTTTCCGTGGCGCGCGGCGCGTCGTATTATACGGCGCAGCACATAGCCTCGGCCCTCATTTGATGGTAGTAGGCCTTCGCTGATCAGGAACGTCACCGAGCGTGCATGGTCGGCTATCGCCCTGATCGAAGAATCCGTCTCGTCTGATTTATGATAGAGAGCGCCGGACAGGTCTTCTATCTTTTTAATGATTGGCTCGAAGAGGTCTGTATCATAATTATTGACCTTGCCCTGCAATACGGCTGCGAGGCGTTCTAGCCCCATACCCGTGTCAATGCTCGGGCGGGGAAGCGGCGAGATCTTGCCGGTAGCGTCTTTGTTGAACTGCATAAAGACAAGATTCCATATCTCAAGATATCTGTCGCAGTCGCAGCCAACGGCGCAGTCGGGGCTGTCGCAGCCAAGGGCCTCGCCCTGGTCTATTAGTATCTCCGAGCACGGCCCGCACGGGCCGACCTCTCCCATGCTCCAGAAGTTATCCTCTTCGCCGAGCCTTTTGATTCTGTCGTGACCGATATCGGTCTTTGTCTGCCAGAGTTTTTCCGCCTCGTCGTCGTCTTCAAAGACGGTAGCCCAGAGCTTGTCTTTAGGTAGCCCCAAGACCTCTGTCAGATATTCCCAGGCGAACTTTATCGCGTCCTCTTTAAAATAATCACCAAAGGAAAAATTGCCCAGCATCTCAAAGAAGGTATGGTGGCGCGCGGTATGACCGACGTTCTCCAGGTCATTGTGTTTGCCACCGGCCCTGATGCATTTTTGTGAGCTCGCGGCCCTCGCGTAGGGGCGTTTATCTTCACCCAGAAAGACACGTTTGAACTGTACCATCCCAGCGTTGGTAAACAAAAGCGTCGGGTCGTCGGGAGGAAGTAGCCCTGATGAGGCGACCTTGCTATGGTCTTTACCGGCGAAGTAGTCGAGAAAGCTATTTCTTATTTCATTTGATTTCATTTTTTTAGAGGCATCCTTTTTCAATAATATATCTTAGTCTTCGTAAAGGTCCGGGTATTCTTCTTCTGAACCGTCTTGGCCTTTGTTCATTGCAAAGCTAATGGCCTGGCCAGTAAAGCCCTTGGAGCGCAAGTGGCTAGAGGCCTTGATGGCTATATCTCTTTTCAGGGGAGGCTCAATCTGTTTTATCCTGAGCCATTTCTGGAGGGCTGCAAGGGCCGCGGCCTCCTCTGTTTTGCCTTTAAGAGAGGCAGTAGCCTCTTCAGCGAGCCTTGAGTTGATACCGCGCTTTTTAAGTTCCGCACTTATCTTTATTATACCCCAGCGACGCGTGCGCATTCTGCCGGAGGCAAACTCAAATGCATATTTTCTGTCGTCTATAAGGCCCTGATCTTCAAGCCATATCATGGCTTCTTCTATATCGTCGTCAGTGCATCCGCGTTTTTGGAGGCGTTCTGTTAATGCGTTTTTGGTCCATTCTTTATATGAGATCAGCCTTGTTGCCGTCTCTATTGCGTCGGGACTTTTTTGCGCCGGATCTTCCTTGAGTTCATAATTATCTGTTTTAGGCCCTGTGCCGTTGCTTTGCTTCATAGGGATTTTCAGGCGGAATTTTCAGGCGGAGTCTCTCCCGGCCTGTTGCCGAGGCCGCCTTTAAAACCTCTCTATATCTTCGTCGGAGCCTGTGCTGCCGCCGCCGTCGGTCTCTTCTTCGTCGCCATCGCCTTCAAAGTCCTTCCAGCTCTCGTCGCTGGTCCCTGAGATCCCCTTGACCTTAAGGGCGAAGTCGTCTGGGTTGGAGGACTGTTTCGCAGCCTCGTCATAGATGATGAGGCCTTTATTCAAAAGCTCCATAAGTGACTGGTCAAAGGTCTGCATGCCGTATGTTGTGTGTCCTTTGCTTATCGAGTCGGTTATTTCTTTGGTCTTTTCTTTATCTATTATGCATTCCTTTATGCGCGAGGTAGAGATCAGGACCTCGACCGCTGGTACTCTCTTCTTGCCGTCCTTTGTCGGCAGAAGCCTCTGAGAGACGATGCTTTTAATGACACCTGCGAGCTGGATTCTAACCTGCTTTTGCTGATAAGGAGGGAATACCGATACTATCCTGTTTATCGTCTCCA
>CAZUFI010000150.1:0-4195 GCA_964618745.1 uncultured Thermodesulfobacteriota bacterium
CTCTTTGGATAAACCATACGGTAAAATAAAAGTATACTTAATAAATTATGGATGTAATAACCTAGAGCTTACACTCTACGGTGTTTTTTTTCTACCCCTAAAGTTGTATGGTTTTGTTTTGATTGAAGAAAAATAAGGTTTTTATTCTACCCCTAGCTTAAATGGATAAGTATTTTAAGCTTGCGACTCTGTTTTTTTATCTGGCACTGTCTGGCATGGCTCTGTCGGCTGTGTGGCGATTGAATTCCGGGTGTAGGCCTTTTGCCTTGTCTTTTTGTTTAGGAGTTGATCTGATCGCAGGTATTGGCGGGGAAGGCTTGGAAACAAGTGTTGAAATAAATTTATCAAGATAAATTCCTTAATAACCATCCTTCCTTAAGCTTATATTGCCGTCCTTGACATCTTGCTCTAATCATCGTATGATGGGGATAATCAGAGGAGTTTAATGACGTTTAATGGGTATGGAAAACTTCGAAATATTGGAGGAAAGGTTAGAAGAGCTCTTAAGGTTTTGTGATGACACAGAGAAAGAGAATAACCTGATAAAGGAGCAATTGGCTTTAAAAGAAGTGGAAATTAAGGAGTTGAGGGAAAGACTGCTTAAGGTAGAAGGTGAAAAATTAAAGGTAAAGGAAAAGGTCGAAGGGCTGATATTAAGGCTTGACGGTCTGAATTGTAATGCTTGAGGTCTTCTTTGGGTAATGTAGTGGAGTTGACGATACTGGGGCAGAAGCTCATAATCAAGAGCGATGAGGATAGTGCTTATATTCGTAACGTGGAGGAGTATCTCAACGCAAAGATAAGGGAAGTTAGTGAGAAGACCCGGGCAGTAGCGACTCTGGACTTGGCTCTGCTTGTCGCGCTTAATGTGACCGGCGAGCTCTTAAAGGCCAGAGAAGATTTAGATGGTATTGAGCATCGGTCAGAGGATTTACATCGGCAGATAGCCGACTTACTACCGTAGAGTTCTAGTAGAGACGATTTTTGAATTGTTTTCCCTGCGGTGTGCGTGATTAGTGACGGTATTTTGAACCAATAATATGATTTAGGCACCCGGCGCTGGCTTCAAGACGGCAGGGTTCAAGGGGTTTAATAGACCTCTAAGGGTCTCTTCGAGATCCTTCAGGACACGTCGAAAAGTAGCTAACCGGCCGCCACGTGTGAAAGCGCGGTTCTTAAATACCCCATTGACACGGCACCAATGCAGGGGGCTTTGTTACCATAGTGTTGTGTGAAGTTATATATATACAGCGAGGCGTTCTTTATTAATATCTTTTTTGTAAGGACGCTGTTGGCGGCGAAGGTACGGTAGAGTAAGTAAGCTCGATACCATTTGATTGTTATTGGTGAAGATGGTGGCCGGGGCGAGGTTGCCTGAATTGGGTAGCCTGAACTAAGCTGCTTTAACAGCTAAGCTGCCTTAACAGTGAAGCCGTTCCGATAGCTAAGCTGCTTTAACAGCGAAGCTGTCCCAATAAAGCTACTAAAGACGAACAGAACCAACCTTTTACCTTTTTTTAAGTATTACCTTTCTTAACAGTTGTAGTCGCCGACATCGGCGGTCTTCGGCAGTCTCCTGTAGCATTCTTTAATATTCCACCTCTATAAAATTGATCCTAAACGCACGCTTGGCGCTGTTTTTTGCTTTTTTTCAGTTTGCCACTATGGTTTTTTGTGCGTAGCTAGTGTTTTTGTTGGTTTTAAGGAGGCACTTGGATAAGCGCGAGGTAAGGTCAAGTTATCTTCAAAAGAGGGAAGAGATCTCTCTGGAAGACTCACGGGTTCTTAGTATTAAGATCCAGGAGTCTTTTGTCTTGACCCCCGAGTTTCTTAGTGCCGAGAGTATTGCCCTTTATTCAGGCTTTAGGGGTGAGGTCTGGACAGATATTATCGCAGAGCGGGCTGGGCTTGCGGGTAAGCATCTGGCCTTTCCAAAGGTTATGGGCCATAATCCGCCTCATCTGGCATTTTTTCGGGTGGGTGGCTCTGACGATCTGGTCGTTGGGGCTTACGGGATTATGGAGCCGAGCCCTAAGGCTCAGCAGGGCGGCGAGGTGGATATTAAGGATTTTGATTGTATCGTAGTACCGGGGGTGGCCTTTGATCTCTTTGGTTTCAGGCTCGGTTACGGTAAGGGATTTTACGATAGGCAGCTCTCTGGCACAAGCGCAAGTATAGTTGCACTATCGTATGACTGGCAGGTGATGGAAGAGGCCCTGCCGGTAGAGTCGCATGACGTAAAGATGGACGTCCTGGTGACGGATAAGGAAGTATTGAGGTTTTAAATATAAGGGTGGATACTGGTCGATTAAAGGCTAGAAAGGAGTGATTAATGGGCATGATACCGTATATAGTAGGCTTTTCGGTCGTCGCCTTGGTTATAGGCTTTGTAATAGGCGGCATAATCAAGAAGAATGCAATTGAGGCTCAGCTAGCTGCTACGCGCACTAGTGCTGAGGGTATAATAGATAGCGCTAAGAAGGAATCAGATAATATAAGACGTGAGGCCGAGCTTGCCGCAAAGGACAATATATTTCAGGCGAGGCAGGAGTTTGATAAAGAGGCACAGGCCTCTCGTAAGGAATTTCAGACAATAGAGAAACGAATACTCTCTAAAGAAGACGGGCTGGATCAGAAGTTTACATCTCTGGAGCGTCGTGAGGTAGAGGTAGCAAGGCGTGAGAAGGGGCTTGCCGGTCAGGAGCGCAGGATTCAGGAGTTGGACACGCAGGCAGAGACCCTGATCGTAGAGCAGAGGCAGAAGCTTGAGGCCGTAGCCGGATTAACGGCAGAAGAGGCCAAGCGCATTATCCTTCAAGATATGGAGAATGAGGCAAGGCACGAGGCTGGCCTTATGATGAAGCGCATCGAGGACGAGGCCAATCAGGATGCAGAGAAGAAGGCAAAGGAGATAATCGCCCTTGCCATTCAGCGTTACGCAGGTGATTACGTAAGTGAGAGGACCGTATCGGTCGTGCATCTTCCAAGCGATGAGATGAAGGGCAGGATCATCGGGCGTGAAGGGCGCAACATTCGTGCTATCGAGTCGATAACCGGGATGGATGTTATTATCGATGATACGCCGGAGGCAGTTATAATCTCCGGGCATAACCCGGTCAGGCGTGAGGTCGCAAGGATCTCTCTGGAAAGGCTCGTAAGTGACGGTCGTATTCATCCGGCAAGGATTGAAGAGGTTGTTGGAAAGGTCGAGGAAGAGGTCGATAAGGGTATACGTGAGGCTGGAGAACGCGCGGTCTTTGATACGGGGTTGCATGGCGTGCATGTTGAGATACAGAAACTTATAGGAAAACTTAAATATAGGACCAGTTACGCGCAGAACGTCTACGCTCATTCCCTAGAGGTCTCGTTTATCTGTGGAATAATGGCGGCAGAGCTAAAGCTCTCGGTAAAGACAGCCCGGCGTGCCGGGCTTTTGCATGATATCGGTAAGGCAGTGGATCATGAGGTCGAAGGCCCGCATGCGGCTATTGGCGGAGACCTTGCCAAAAAATACGGAGAAAGACCGAAGATGGTAGCTGCCATCGCGCAGCATCATGACGATAGGCCGGAGTCGATCTACGGCTTGCTCGTTCAGGCGGCAGATACCCTGAGTGCGGCACGCCCCGGGGCACGGCGCGAGATGTACGAGTCATATATAAAGCGTCTTGAGGATCTGGAGAAGATAGCCACCGACTTTAACGGCGTAGATAAGGTCTACGCCTTGCAGGCCGGGCGAGAGATAAGGGTAATGGTAGAGGGCGATAAGGTAAATGACGGAGCAGCCGTTATGCTCTCCAAGGATATCGCCAAGAAGATAGAGGCCGAGCTCAGTTATCCGGGCCAGGTCAAGGTAACGGTCGTTAGAGAGACCAGAGCTGTTGATTATGCCAGGTAGACAGGTAGCCAAGTAGTATGGTTATGGTGCGCGAAAGGTTTTTTATATGACCGAGACCTTTAATATAGTCTATATCGGAGACGTTATAGGTAAGCCCGGCAGACGTGCTTTGAGCAGTTTTATGCCCGAGCTCTTTACGCGATATTCTCCGCAGTTGATCATTGTAAACGGCGAGAATGCCGCAGGCGGCTTTGGGATAACCCCGGAGGTCGTAGGAGAGCTACGCTCTATGGGTGTCGATGTTATAACAAGCGGCAACCATATCTGGGATAAGCGCGAGATAATAGATTATATAGACGG
>CAZUFI010000151.1:0-4171 GCA_964618745.1 uncultured Thermodesulfobacteriota bacterium
TTTAAGCCCCAGACCTACCCGTAAGGGTAGGTCTGGGGCTATCTTTATTTGGGCTTTTATCTGTAGCTGATTCTGCTGTGGTATAAGCTTCCAGCGGCTAGGGATTATTAGGCCTATACTCAGCTTAAGGGTCTTTTAAGCAGGCCACGCAGCCCGGCAATTTTCCCTAACTCTCTGGCCTGACCTCACATATCTTTTAACTTCCATGTTATATTATTTATAATATATTGCGTAGATATTTGTATTTACTAGCCTTTTTAAGGTTACAGTTTTTTTTCTTGACTCGTACTATATGTTGTGGTCTAATTACTCAAGTCACACCATATATGCTTGTTTTCCTTGAAAAATACAGAGTTGCTAATCTTGATAAAGTCTCTGGTCTTTAGCTGGCAAGGGGAGTGCGGATAATCCTAGTTTTTTCATCTTTTCGTTCAATTATAGGACCTCTAAAGTAGTAAAAAATATTGTTTAGGCCATCTTGCATGGCAGTGGTGGGTTGGGTTGCATTGTTTGCGTTGCATAGCCCGGGCATAAGGGTGACAAGAGGCCCTTTAAGGTATTCATGGCTGGTGGCTTATTCCTTGGTTTTTATAGTATAGAGCTGCCGATGGGTAGTGATTTGATATTAACCAGTTATCTGATTTGACGGCATTTAAAGCATTTTTATAATACATAACCCTATATATATTAATCGGTAAGCCGGTGGCGATGGTCTGGAGGCCGTAGCTGGTGGTGGTAAACATTTAGAAGGAGGTTAGCTAGAGTATGGAGCAAGATATGCAAGAAACTGACAATACGGCCAGCAAGACTAAGATGGACGATAAGGGAAAACTACGAATGACAACTGCAACAGGTAAAGGTTCTGAGAAGGCAAGGGGCTCGCAAAAGGCGAAGACCTCTGTGAGGGTGCGCAAACCAGCCGATATATCCGATAACGCAAGAAATGTACTGGAGCGCAGGTATCTTAAAAAAGACCGTAAAGGTAACCCGGTAGAGAGCCCTGAGGATATGTTCTGGCGTGTTAGCCGCAATATCGCAGAGGGTGAACTCTTAAATGATCCTGATGCAGATCTAGATACTATAGCCCACGAGTTCTATGAAATGATAAGCTCGCTTGAGTTTCTGCCGAATTCACCGACCCTCATGAACGCCGGGCGTGACTTGCAGCAGTTATCTGCCTGCTTTGTCTTGCCCGTAGATGACTCGATGGAGAGTATCTTTGAGACCTTGAAGCAGACGGCCCTTATACATAAATCAGGCGGCGGTACTGGTTTTTCTTTTTCTTCGCTTAGGCCTTCGGGCGATGTTGTAGGCTCGACCTCTGGTATATCATCGGGGCCGATATCCTTTATGAATGTCTTTGACAGTGCTACCGAGGCCATCAAGCAGGGCGGGACCAGGCGCGGTGCCAATATGGGTATGTTAAGGATTGATCACCCGGATGTCATGAAGTTCATAACCTGTAAGGAAGACAGCACCAAGCTTAATAACTTTAATATCTCTGTAGCCCTTACCGAAGAGTTTATGCAGGCCGTTGATAGCGATAGTGAGTACGCGATAAAGAGTCCGAGGACTGCCAAGACGGTTGGCAAGCTAAAGGCCCGTGAGGTCTTTGATAAGGTAGTTACTATGGCCTGGAGGAACGGAGATCCGGGGATTATCTTTATCGACAGGATAAACCGTGATAACCCGACCCCGAAGGTCGGCAATATGGATGCTACAAACCCGTGTGGTGAGCAGCCGCTTCTGCCGTACGAGTCATGTAACCTTGGCTCGATCAACCTGACAAAGATGATAAAAAAGAGTGCCGCCAGCAATGGCGTTGCCCGCTACGAAATTGACTGGGATAAACTCGGGGCAACGACGGGTAAGGCCGTGCATTTTCTCGATAACGTTATAGATATGAATAAGTATCCTATCCATGAAATAGAGAAGATGACCCGCAGCAACCGTAAGATAGGGCTCGGTGTAATGGGCTTTTCGGATATGCTGATTCGTCTGGGTGTACCTTATAACTCGGAAGAAGGCGTTGAGCTCGCCGAAGAGCTAATGGGCTTTATTCGTGAGAAGGGGCATGAGGCCTCTCGCAAGCTCGCAGCCGAGCGCGGTGCCTTCCCGAACTTCCGTGGCTCTATCTATGATGACGGTAAAGACGCTAGCGAGCTTCGTAACGCAACCGTTACGACTATCGCGCCGACCGGGACGATATCGATTATAGCAGCGTGTTCTTCCGGTATTGAGCCGTTATTTGCTCTGGCATTTACACGTAACGTCATGGAGGGGACCGAGCTGCTTGAGATCAACCCACTCTTTGAAGAGGTCGCCAGAGAGCGCGGCTTCTATAGCCCCGAGCTTATGCGCAAGATCGCCGAGAGCGGCGGGCTGCATGCCATAGACGAACTCCCGGAAGACATAAAAAAGGTCTTTGTTACGGCCCACGATATAGAGCCTGAGTGGCATATAAAGATGCAGGCCGCTTTTCAGCTTAATATAGATAATGCCGTCAGCAAAACCGTTAACTTCCCTAACGAGGCTACTGAAGAAGATGTTGCCAATGCCTATATGCTCTCCTATAAAATGGGGTGTAAGGGTATAACCGTCTACCGTGACGGCTCACGTGATATTCAGGTGCTGACGCGCGGCAGCGAGAAGAAAGAAGAAGCAGCCGAGGCATCTGCACAGCCGGCCACGGCAGCGCAGTCGCTCTACGAGCCCAGAGAAAGGGGCGAGGTCGCCTTTGGCGTTACCAAGAAGATGAAGACAGGATGCGGTAACCTCTACGTAACCCTTAATGAGGATGCAACAGGGCAGCCGGTCGAGATATTCACGCAGATGGGTAAGGCAGGAGGCTGTGCCACATCGCAGTGCGAGGCCATCGGGCGTATGGCATCTCTGGCCCTTAGAGGTGGGATAAAGGCAAGCGAGATAGTTAGTCAGATGCGCGGTATTAGCTGTCATCTACCAACTGGTTTTGGCAGCAGTAAGGTCCTCTCCTGCTCAGATGCAATGGCGCAGGCAATGGAGTGGTATCTAAGGTTTAAGCACTCTACCGGCACCAGTCGCGTAATCCTTGGCCCGCACGCGGCAGATGGCCCTATGCTTGGCGAAAGCCCGGATGATCTGGCCTTTGCTATGGCCGGAGATATCTTCAAAAGAGGGGCGTGCCCAGACTGTGGCGGTACGGTTGAGCATGCGGATGGCTGTGTGCTTTGTAGAGGCTGCGGCTATAGCGAGTGCGGCTGATACCTTAAATTGCAGCATGTAAGTGTTATTTTGGTTAAATATGTATTGTAAGTTGGCATGAATCTAGTCTCTGAGACGATTTTGTAATCAACTTTCAGTATTGCTTTGACAGATCCAGAAAACTTAGATATTGTAGACAACCCTACTACTTGTTAAGGATCGGTTTTGAATTAGCGATTGTGGTTGATGGCACTGGGGGGGGAGAGCAACACGGAAGACACCAGCAAGTTTGAGACGTTTTTTAACCATTATAGATGGTTAGATTTGTCTTAGACGATTTTTAGAGATACGCAGCGGATAGAATGATTGGCAGGTGATTATGCCGGTCACAGCACGGTCGTTACTAGTGGGTTTATAGCTCACTGGCGCCCTGAGAGTTACAACGTGAGTCAATTGAAGATAGCAATAAGCGTCAAGACAGTATTTGTTAATACGATTCAGCTATAGGCCATCTAAAAGGGCCTCTTCTTAGGAAGAGGCCCTTTTTTCTTGCATTCATAACCCCTGATTATGGTAGACTTATTACCATGTACGAACTAACTATAAAAACAGATTTTTCAGCTGCCCATAACCTCAGAGGTTACGAAGGTAAATGCGAACGCCTGCACGGCCATAACTGGCATATAGAGGTAAATGTCCAGGCTCGTGAATTAAATGACCTGGAGATGGCGATAGATTTTAAGGTCCTCAAGGCCGAGACGAATAAGGTTATGGAAAAATTCGACCACCGATACCTAAACGAGGTCGAGCCCTTTGATAAGATAAATACCACCGCCGAGAATATCGCCAGGATCATCTTTAAGGAGCTTGCAGCCAAGATAGACGACGGTAACCTCAGGGTCAGTAAAGTACGCGCCTGGGAGAGCCACAAGGCCGCAGCGGCCTACTACGAGTAACTGCGTTACGGCTAAAGCGGCTTCGCCGCAAA